>JAZONA010000052.1:0-3728 GCA_045654265.1 Faecousia sp. | reverse complement strand
TTGTGGGGTGCCTCCTGTAAAAAATCCTTGTGTAATGACTTCCTACGGCGGCATTATCCGCATCAGGTTAAAGGGTCGAAGGTCTCACCTTCCTCTCAGCCTGTTATACAAGCTCCCCTGTGTTTAATTGTTGCTTTTATTGTAAACATAAGTCGACAAAAATGCAAGCATTATTTTGTCCTGGCTATAAATAGATGAAATTCGCTCCTACTACGATGTGCTTTCTTGAGGGAACACCTCATATCGTCTTGAAGGCATCCTCACCGGGGATGAGGCCCAGGCTGGAGCCGCAATCCCAGTTGATGTGGATTGTACCCATATCGTCCACCCAGCGGACGGTACCTTGGCAGCCGGAGACCAGTTTACGATTGTAGGGGTCGTTCATAGAAATCAGTTCCACCCGTGTGCCGGCCGGATACTCCTCACGCAGCTGTCTCAGTTGCCATTCCTTTATCGTTTGCATACATTCACCACCACTTCTGAGCCGTTTTTAAAATGGAACACCAGGCGGTCATCGGCAAAGACCGTCACGTGGTCAACCGCTGTGTTCCATAGGCTGTCAGTAAAGGCAATCTGCAGCAAATCCAATTCCTCCAATGCTTTCAGGCAGTTACCAACTGACTCGGACTGGATCTTCCGCCTTTCCTTCTGCTGTTGGAGGGAATCATACTTGATTTGCAGATTTTCATATCTTTCAACCAGGGAATTGTACCGGTCTGCATAGGAGGCTTGGTCAGTTGCCTGGTTTGCATTTTCGTTTACCATCTGCCGTATCATTCCGGCAACCACATCCATCTCATGCAGTGTTCTGCTGCTGTCAGCATCAAGGGTAACGGTATCCAGTAGTTCCTTGAGGATCAACCTGCTGTCCTCCAAAAGGGCGGTGCGGTCGGTCAGCAGTTGGCTCAGCGCCGTTATGAAATACCGCTTCAGATCATCTTCATAAAGGTGGGGAGTTCTGCAAAGATCGCCGCTTCCGTACTTGGCATTGCATCGCCAAATAGTTCTGCGGTACTTGCTGGTGCTGTGCCATACCTTTGATCCGTAGATCTCACCGCAATCGCCGCAGATGATTTTTCCGGCAAATGGACTATTGCACACAGTGTACCGTGGGCTATTCTTCCGTCGTGCCAGTTCCAATTGCACCTTATCCCATTCTTCTGGCTTGATGATGGCTTCGTGGCTATGCTCCACATAGTACTGAGGCACTTCACCCTCGTTGACCTTCGTTTTCTTCTGCAGGAAGTCCACTGTAAAGGTCTTTTGCAGCAAGGCAGCGCCTTTGTATTTTTCGTTGCGGAGGATGCTCTCCACCGTAGCTTTTTGCCACACTTGCTTGCCTGCCGGGGTGGGAAAGCCTTGCTGTGTCAGGCGCTTGGCGATGGCATTGGTAGACATCCCCTCAATGCACATCCGGTAGATGGAGCGGACGATTTCTGCCTGCTCCGGTACGATCTCCGGTATGCCGTTTTCGCCTTTGCGGTAGCCGAGGAAATGGCCGTAGGGAATGCTGACCTTGCCATCTGCGAATCGCTTCCGTTGGCCCCAGGTGACATTCTCAGAAATGGATCGGCTTTCTTCCTGGGCAAGGCTACTCATAATCGTAATCAGTAGCTCACCCTTGGAGTCCAGCGTCCATATATTTTCTTTTTCAAAGTAGACCTCTACACCGGCCTCTTTCAGCTTGCGGACGGTGGTGAGGCTATCCACTGTATTACGGGCAAAGCGACTGACCGACTTGGTTACGATGAGGTCGATCTTGCCATCTAAGGCATCGGCGATCATGCGGTTAAAGCCATCTCGGTGCTTGGTGTTGGTGGCGGAGATGCCTTCGTCAGTGTAAATGCCAACGAATACCCAATCCGGTCTGTCTTGTATGTAACGGGTGTAATAATCTACCTGCGCTTCGTAACTGGTCAGCTGCTCTTCGCTGTCTGTGGACACACGGGCATAGGCAGCCACTCTGCGCAGTTGTTTGGATTCTTTCGGCAACCGAGTGACGGGATTGATGGTTGCCGGAATCACTGTAATATTTTTAAGAATTTGCATGATGCGGCCTCCTTTCCAAATCTTTCTGTCGTGCCTTTTCTTTCATTTCAGGTGTCCAGCTTTGCCGCCTGGAGCGGTCTTGCCATCGTTTAACGATTTGTTCTCCGGTGGCAAGGGTAACTACCAGGGTATTATCATTGCAGGCTTGCAGAGCCGTTATTTTACCGATACCGCCAACCTCGTCGGCGATGGCTTCTAAAATGCTCTCCGGTATTGCCTTTGAGGGGCAGGCTGCTTTGCCATAGGTGTTGTAAGTCGTGCATATCCAAACGGGTCCGGTTTCCTTGACCTTCCTGCGGTAGTGCTTTCCGCACCCGGCGCAGGTAATTTTTCCCGAGAAGGGATATTCTTTGTGCTTCACACCGGGGTGCGTATGCTTTGCTGCCCGCCGTTTCATTTCCTCCTGCACAGCGTTAAACGACCGCAGAGGGATGATTGCTTCGTGGGCATCGGTGATATGGTACTTGGGCAACTCTCCGTTATTCAGCGCATCTCGCTTGGTGAGGTGATCCACCCGTCTGTACTTCTGCAGGAGAAGGTTTCCGGTATATGCATAGTTTTGCAGTACGGCGGCAACGCTGGTCTTGCCCCAGGTGTTACCAAACCTCGTCGGGATGCTGTCTGCGTTCAATCGCTTGGCAATGGCGGTCATTCCAAAACCGTCAAGGTATTCCGTAAATATCCGGCTGACAATTTCTGCTTCTGTTGGCTCAACGACCAGGGTGCCGTTTTCGTATCGGTATCCAAGCATCGTGCCGTTCCAGGGCATTCCATTTTCAAAGTTGCGGCGGATCCGCCACTTTTGGTTTTCGCTGGCAGACAAGCTTTCTTCCTGGGCATAGCTTGCCAGGATCGTCAGCATCAGTTCTCCGTCAGCAGAAAGGGAGTGGATGTTCTGTTCCTCAAAGAACACATCCACTCCCATTGTTTTCAGTTCACGAACGGTCTCCAGCAAGGTGACGGTGTTGCGGGCAAAGCGAGAGATGCTCTTGGTAATGACCATATCCACCTTGCCAGCTCTGCAATCCGCAAGCAGCCGCTGAAAGTTTTCTCTGTTGTCCTTGGTGCCGGTTAGAGCCTCATCTGCATACACGCCAACATACTGCCAGCCACTATGGTTTTGTATCAGTTCGCTGTAGTAACTGACCTGGGCAGACAGGGAGTGCAGCATCGCATCCTTGCCACTGGAAACACGAGCGTAGGCGGCGACCCGCTTCAGCTTGGGTATATTCATTTTGGGGAAACGGGTCTGGGTTACGATTCGCATAAGCTTACCTCCTTTGTATCATATTGCGGTACTACATATTCGCTCTAACCGGGCAATGTATCAAGCACATTCGGCGAAAATACTATCCGAAGATAGACCGTACTTTTTGGTCAATATGGTGCGTATGTGACAATACTCCTCATCGTTGAAAATGCCCTCATTTTTGAGGTTTCGGTACATAGCCAGGGAGGTGCGGTAAAGGATCAGATTGCCGGGGGCATAGGGATTATGGTTGTCGGGACGCAATGTAGCAGACCCGGCAGCAATATTTGCGACCAGAGTTGCCATAGCTATCAAACTCCTTTCCGCAGTGTTGGCAGGTCAGTTTGTAGAAGGCCTGCTTGTTGACTTCCTCCTTGTGGCTGTTCCACCAAGCCATCCGGCAACGATCCGAGCAGAACTTCTTCTCCCG
>JAZONA010000051.1:0-3507 GCA_045654265.1 Faecousia sp. | reverse complement strand
TGCGAGCCAGTTCGCAAACTGGCGTGGCAATCCCCTCGTTAGAAGCATCGCCATAGGGGATTCCCACGGTCGCTTCGCTTCCTCGGAATGACCCGTAATTTTATGGCATTTATTCCTTCACGCCCTCGACGATGCCGTTGGCCATGCCCACCAGACCCTGCATCTCGGAGGGGATGATGATCTTGGTGGCCTTGCCGTCGGGCATCTTCTGCATGGCCTCGATGGCCTTGAGCTTGATGACCTGGTCGTTGGGTGCCTTCTGATTCAGCATTTCCAGAGAATCGGCCAGAGCCTGCTGGACGGCACGGATGGCTTCGGCCTCGCCCTCGGCCTTCAAAATGGCGGCCTGCTTTTCTGCGTCGGCCATCAAAATGGCGGATTCCTTTTCACCTTCGGCGATGAGGATGGCGGACTTCTTCTGACCCTCGGCCTGGAGGATCGCCTGACGGCGGTCACGCTCGGCCTTCATCTGCTTTTCCATGGAGCTCTGGATGTCCTGAGGAGGCAGAATATTCTTCAGCTCCACACGGTTGACCTTGATGCCCCAGGGGTCGGTGGCCTCGTCCAAAATGGCGCGCATCTTGGTGTTCACCACGTCACGGCTGGTCAAAGTCTGGTCCAGCTCCAGATCGCCGATGATGTTACGCAGAGTGGTAGCGGTGAGGGTCTCCATGGCGGCCATGGGATGCTCCACGCCGTAGGCGTACAGCTTGGGGTCAGTGATCTGGAAGTACACAACGGTGTCGATCTGCATGGTAACGTTGTCCTTGGTGATCACGGGCTGAGGGGGATAGTCCAAAACCTGCTCTTTCAGGCTGACCTTCCGGGCGATCCGGTCGATGAAGGGGATCTTGAAGTGGATACCCACGCCCCACACGCTGTGGAATGCGCCCAGTCGCTCGATGACGTAAGCCCGGGACTGCTGAACAACTTTGATGTTGCTGATGATGACAATAAACAGAACAATTGCGACGATAGAACCGATAACAAACGGCATAATTAAACCTCCTGACTAACTTTTACGGTTGAAACGTACACTTTTACACCTTCGATCCGATCCACCTGAACCAGCGTTCCGATGGGGATCGGCTCACCGCCGGAGCTTCGTGCGGACCACTCCATGGCACCCAGCTTCACCTGACCGACCCCGGACAAATTGTCCACAGCGGTGGTGATGTAGCCTTGGGAGCCGATGATGGCATCGATGTTGGTGGCGGTGGTTTTTGGACGGATAAATTTCCGTACCACCGGGCGCAAGCAGGCAAGCAAAACTGCGGAAACCGCCAAAAATAGGACGATCTGCAGCCAAATTTCGCCGCCCAGAAGGCTGACGATCATGGCCACTAGCGCACCTGCGGCGAACCACAGACTCACCAGCGACACGCTTGCCGCCTCTGCGATGAGGAATACGATCATCAATCCGAGCCAGACGATCGCGGCCCAGTTCATACAAATCCCTCCTTTCGGGTTGTGTCTATAGCTTACCAGAAAAATACGAAAAGGTCAATTGGTAGATTGTACAAAATAATTTATTGGTTAGATAAAATAATTAAGTTATATTATTATATGGTTATATAACCATAAACAAATAGCAATATAAAATCAGGGAATCAACCACCGAATACCAATTTTACCATACAAATTTCAAAAATTGTGCAATATTTTCTGTAGCCAGCTAACGAAAACGCTGTCATCCTGAGCGGAGGTAGCGGCTTCCCTCAGAATGACAAAATCGTTGACCTTTTCCTTGGGAAATGGTATGCTATCGGAAAAAGGAGGTGGGCTGATGAAACTGCGAAAAATGACGCTTTGCGCCGTGTTTGCGGCGATGCTGGCAGTGTGCGCATGGCTGGCGGTGCCGGTTGGTGACGTTTCCGTGACCATGCAGACCCTCGGCCTGCTTCTGTGCCTAGGGATTCTGGGCGGCAAGCTGGGATGCATCAGCTGCACCGTGTATCTGCTGTTGGGCGCTGTGGGACTGCCGGTGTTTTCCGGATTTCAGGGCGGTTTTGGGGTGCTTCTTGGCCCTACCGGCGGCTATTTGTGGGGCTTTTTGCTCACTTCGGCGGTGTTCTGGATGCTGGAAAAACGCCTGCCTCTGTGGCTGAATTTCGCCATCGGTTTGATGGTTTGCTACGCCTGCGGCACCGCTTGGTACGCCTTTGCCTACGGCCCAATGCCAATCTGGCCGATTCTCCTGAAATGCGTCCTGCCCTACCTGCTGCCCGACACCATTAAGCTGTTTTTGGCATCCATAACTGCCGGAAAAATAAAAAAGTATCATGGTAAATGATTGTTTAGCGTAAAGCTTCTCCCTGGGGAGAAGCTGGCAAAAATCTCTGATTTTTGACTGATGAGGGGTCGAATGTGCGATTTTTGCCCAATGTACCCCTCATCCGCCTCACTTCGCTCGGCACCTTCCCCCCAGGGGGAAGGTCTTTCTCCCCCCTGATGGGCATAGGCTGTCCTCAGGGGGGATTTGTATGCGCAAACGGGATTGGATGATTATTTGGGCGGCGATTTTGGTGGCTGTTGCGGTGCTGGTGAGCATCATCAGCAGTCGGGTTGTGGAAACCGCCGCATGGGGACTCAGCTTCCGGACGGAGGGATCTCCCCCGGTGGGTAACGTGGGTTCGGCACAATTGGCCAAATATGATGCATCATATTTGGGCGATTCCACGAAAAAAGTGATTTACTTAACCTTTGATGCCGGGTATGAAAATGGCTGTACCGAAAAGATTCTGGATGTTTTGAAGAAACATGAAGTACCGGCGGCATTCTTTTTGGTAGGCAATTACATGGAGCAAAACGCTGATTTGGTGCGCCGGATGGTTCAGGAGGGACACATCGTGGGCAATCATACCATGCACCACCCGGACATGAGCAAAATATCCGACAAGGCGGCATTTTCCAAGGAATTGTCCGATTTGGAGTCACTTTTTAAGGAAATTACCGGAAAAGATATGCCGAAATATTACCGTCCGCCTCAGGGAAATTACAGCGAGGAAAACCTGAAAATGGCGAAGGAGTTGGGGTATAAGACGGTGTTTTGGAGTCTTGCCTATGTGGACTGGAACAACGACTCTCAGCCCACGGCGGAGCAGGCATACGCCAAGCTCCTGCCCCGAATCCATAACGGTGCGGTGGTGCTTTTGCACTCCACCTCCCAGACCAATGCCCAGATCCTGGACGACTTGCTGACTAAATGGAAAGACATGGGCTATACCTTTGGTACGGTGGAGGAATTATAACCTTCTCCCTCGGGAGAACGTGCCCCAGTGCGCACACTGGGGCGGATGAGGGGTCATAATGCACATCCACCCCTCATCCGCCTCGCTATGCTCGGCACCTTCCCCCCAGGGGGAAGGTATAAAAAAGCCCACGGCAATAGCCGTGGGCTTAAGTATTACTTTACGGAAGAGGTGGAGCGCAGGGTGACGTCGTGGGCGCCGCCTTCCACGATGGAAGTAGCGGAAACCAGAGTCAGCTTAGCCTCTCTCTGCAGGT
>JAZONA010000050.1:0-15550 GCA_045654265.1 Faecousia sp. | reverse complement strand
GAGAACCTGGAGCTGCTGGAGAAGGGTACCTGCAACCTGTTCCACCACGTCAACACCATCAAGAAGTCCGGCATCACTCCCGTTGTGTGCATCAACCGCTTCTACACCGATACCGATGCCGAAGTTGCTCTGCTGAAGAAGCTGTGTGCTGAGCGCGGTGTCCGTTGCGCTGAGTCTAACCACTGGCGTTACGGCGGCGAAGGCGCTGCTGAGCTGGCTCAGGTCGTTGTCGAGGCCTGCGAGGACAAGAACGAGATCAAGTTCCTGTACGACCTGGATATGCCCCTGCGTCAGCGCGTTGAGCTGATCGCTAAGGAAGTCTACGGCGCTGACGGTGTTACCTGGCTGCCCTTGGCTGTGGAGAAGGCTGAGCGCTTCGAGAAGGATCCCAAGTACGCCGACTACTGCACCATGATGGTTAAGACCCACCTGTCCCTGTCCGATGATCCCACCAAGAAGGGTGTGCCCACCGGCTGGAAGCTGACCGTCCGTGACATTCTGGAGTACGGCGGCGCTAAGTTCCTGTGCCCCATGGCCGGTACCATCTCCATGATGCCCGGTACTGCCGCTGACCCCGCTTACCGCCGTGTCGATGTTGACACCGAAACCGGTAAGGTCTCCGGCCTGTTCTAATTCTTAAATCACATAAGCACAGCCGGATTTCCGGCTGTGCTTTCGTGGCATATTTAGAGAGATAAGAAGAAACGAGATATTCTTGTTTTCGGTTTATCTCGTATCTCATATCTCGTATCTTAAAATAAAGGAGAAATACTTATGGATATGACACTGGAAACTTGCCGCAATTTTGTGGCAGTGCTGGCATCTGACGCTCCCGCTCCCGGTGGTGGCGGCGCCGCCGCTCTGGTAGGTGCCATCGGCACCGCTCTGGGCAACATGGTGGGCTCCCTGACTGTGGGCAAGAAGAAGTACGCCGACGTGCAGGACGAGATCATTGCCCTGAAGGCCAAGTGCGACGACCTGCAGAAGCAGCTGCTGGATCAGGTGGAGGCTGATGAGGTCAACTTCCTGCCTCTGGCCAAGGCCTACGGCATCCCCAAGGACGATCCCAACCGGGATAAGATCATGGAGGAGGCCACCATCATCGCCTGCTCCACCCCCATCAAGATCATGGAGCTGTGCTGTGAGGCTATCGACTGCATCAAGGTCTTTGCCGACAAGGGCAGCCGTCTGGCTGTTTCCGATGCCGGCTGCGGCGCTGTGGTGTGCAAGGCCGCTCTGCAGGCTGCCAGCCTGAATGTGTTCATCAACACCAAGACCCTGAAGAACCGTGAAGTGGCCGAGGATATGAATCGCCACGCCAATGTGATGCTGAACAAGTACGGCCAGTTGGCAGACGAGATCTTCAATACCGTCAAGGCCGGCTTCGGCCAGTAAGCCGGCTAGGCCGGCGGCTATTTCGTAACGAACCTGGTCGGTAAACGATATACCATTGGGCACCGCTCGATTCGTTATGTTATTTATTTTCGATACACAATTATTTGGAGGAATAAACTATGGCTAAATTACTGCTTGGCAAGGAAGTCAACGAGGCTCTGGTTGCCGATCTGCAGAACCGCTCCGCTGCCCTGCGTGAAAAGGGCAACGCTCCCTGCCTGGGCATCATCCGTGTGGGCGCTCGTCCCAACGACCTGTCCTACGAGAAGGGCGCTATCAAGAAGGGCGAAACCGTTGGCATCGATGTAAAGGTGTTCGAGCTGCCCGAGGATGCTTCCCGTGAGGATGTTCTGGCTGTCATCGATCAGGTCAACGCCGACAACACCGTTCATGGCGTTCTGATGTTCCAGCCCTTCCCCGCACACCTGCGTCCCTTCCAGAGAGAGATCTGCAACCGTCTGGATCCCAAGAAGGACATGGACTGCCTGACCGATCTGAGCAGCGCCGGCGTGTATCAGGGCCGCAGCGATCTGGGCTATGCCCCCTGCACCCCCGCCGCCTGCATGGAGATTCTGGACTACTACGGCATCGACTGCAAGGGTAAGTCCGCTGTGGTCATCGGCCGCAGCCTGGTGGTGGGCAAGCCTGCCGCTATGATGCTCATTGGCAAGAACGCCACCGTCACCGTTTGCCACACCAAGACCGTGGATACCGCTGCTGTTTGCCGTGAGGCTGACATCATCATTTCCGCCGCCGGTGTACTGAACAGCCTGACCAAGGACTACGTCCGTCCCGGCCAGATCGTCATCGACGTGTCCATGAACTGGAACCCCGAGAAGATCACCACCCGCGGCAAGGGCGGTATGTCCGGCGATGCCATCTTCGAGGAAGTGGAGCCCATCGTTGAGGCTATCACCCCCGTTCCCGGCGGCGTTGGCGCCGTCACCACCACCGTGCTGATGAAGCACGTCATCGAGGCCGCCGAGAAGGCTTAATTACAACAAAAAACTCCCCCGTTTGGGGGAGTTTTTTACGTCTTACGAATGAATTTTTCTTTGCACTTGGGGCAGGTGATGGAGATCTTGCCCTTTTTCCGAGGCACACGCACCGGCTGGCGGCACTTGGGGCAGGTGAAATATTTGTGATCTCTGTCCTTGATCTGATCCAGAAGCATCAGATACCGGCGGTTTTCTCGATAGCGCTTGTAGGTTTTGTGGGACAGCGCCCGGAAGATGGCAATGCCGATCAAAATGTAAGAAATGGCGGTCAAGACCAGCTTGGGGATCAGGGGCAGGAACATCGCCACCAGGACGGTCACCACGCTGGTCCACAAGATCATGGAATTCAGCTTGTCCATACCGTACCGGCCGGTCATGAATCGCTTCACACCGGCATCTACCTTGCGCATGGTGCGCCGGAACCAATTGTCACGTTTACCCATGGAATCACCTAAGAGAAAGTTTTTTGCTTTGGCACCGCTGTGCGGCACAACATTACAATATATTATATGGAAAAAACCTGATTTTGCAACGGGGAAAATGAAATTTTAACGGATTGTTCAAGAATATATCCGAACTCCTGAAAAAAGTTGTTGACCTGATTGATTTTTTGGGTTATAATACCGTAGCATGACTATTTATAGTCAGTAACTATGTTTTGCTACGGCCTTATGGCTGTTGAGCATTAGAACATTATTATAATAGGAGGTGTATCCCATGAAGCGTACCTATCAGCCCAGCCGTCGTCATCGTTCCAAGGTTCACGGTTTCCGTAAGAGAATGGCTACTTCCAACGGCCGCAAGGTTCTCGCCCGCCGTCGTGCCAAGGGCCGCAAGGTTCTGTCCGCCTGATTGCGGTGGCGTGGGTGACACGCAGCACGCTTTCGTGCGAAACGGGAGGTAAGTGCGGGGCGATTAGTTCGCCCCGCTCCCTTTTTAATAGGGAGGCATTTCTATGAAATTTTCCGGCTCTCTGAAGCTGAATCACATTTTCCAACGGTTGTACCGTACCAGCGGACAAGCCAGCCCCTATATGGTTCTCTACGCACGGAAAAACCGCACCGGTACCAACCGGGTGGGTATCACCGTGAGCAAGAAGCTGGGCAAGGCCCATGTCCGGAATCGGGTTCGCCGCCGCCTGCGGGAGGTCTATCGCCTCAACGAGGAAAAATTCCAGCCCGGCTGGGATATTGTTGTGGTTGCCCGTTCCCGTGCTGTGGAGGCAAAATTCTCCAAGCTGACGGAAAGCTATCTGTCCCTGGCCGCCAAGGCGGGGATTTTGGAGTGAGCTGACAATTTATGCCGCAGTAAGTGTCATCCTGAGCGAGCGAAGCGAGTCGAAGGATCCACTTTCTGTGTGGATACTCCGCTCAGAATGACACCTTTTAGGTGGTGCTTCTTATGAAAAAATGCTTTCTTTCCTTGATCCGTTTCTACCAGCGTCGGATTTCCCCGGCGTTTCCCCGGCGTTGCCGGTTTCACCCAACCTGTTCCCAGTATGCCTTTGAGGCAATCACAAAATACGGCGCCTGGAAGGGCGGCTGGATGGCTCTGCGCCGACTGCTTCGGTGTCACCCCTTCAGCAAAGCCGATCCCTTCGACCCCGTACCATGACTTCCAGATAAGGAGGAAAGTCAATGTTTCTCGCATTCAAACTCGCAGATATCGTTACTGTGCCCTTTGGCTGGTTGATGGGTTTTCTCTATGACTTCACCAACAGCTACGGCCTTGCGCTGATTCTGTTTGCAGTTCTGGTTAAGCTGATCCTGCTGCCTACCAGCGCAATGAGTAAGAAAAATTCCATGAAAATGTCCCGGATCCAGCCTCGTTTGCAGGCGATCCAGAAAAAATACGCCGACGATCAGGCGAAAATGAACGAGGAAATGCGCGCTCTGTACAAGAGCGAGGGCGTTTCCATGGGTGGTGGCTGTCTTTGGAGCTTCATCCCCCTGCTGATTCTGCTTCCCTTGTACGCCGTTGTCCGTCAGCCCCTGCAGTACATGCTGGGTCAGAGCGCTGAAAATGCGCAGGCTATCATCGATGCCATCAAGGCCACCGATGTGGGCGCCGGTCTGTTTGCCGGCAACAAGGCGTATCACGAAATGGTCGCCGCTGCGAATCTGTCCGATTTTTGGGATGCGGTCAAGACTGCCGTTCCCGCTTTGGCCGATTCCGCAAAAGACGGTGTGAACTTCAACTTCCTGGGCGGCATCGACCTGGCCGCCAACCCGGCCTGGAAGGTCTGGACCGATGCCTGGGCATGGGATTGGCCCCATATCGGCGCATTTTTGCTGCCGGTGGCTTCCTGCGCCAGCCAGTTCGTGTCCATGCTGATCAGCCAGAAGCTGAATAATTCTGTCATCACCAACGAAAAGGGTGTGCAGGACGAGGAGACCGCCAAGAATTCTCAGGCCAATCAGTCTATGAAGATGATGATGTGGACGATGCCCCTGATGTCTTTGGTCATCGGCTTCACCTTCCCTGCGGCAATGAGCCTTTACTGGCTGGCCCAGGGCGTGATCTCCACTGTTATTGACGTGATTCTCACCAAGCACTACCGCAAGAAGTACGATGCTGAGGACGCCGAGCGCCTGAAGAAGGCTATGGAGCTGGAGGCCGCTGAGGCTGAGAAGGAGCGCATCCGCGCCGAAAAGCGTGCTGCCAACCCCGACGGCATCACCGAAAATACCAGCAAGAAGAAGCTGCAGCAGAAGCAGAAGCAGGAGCAGCAAGCCGCCAAGGCTGCCGCTGCCAAGGAGTATGCCGCCAAGAAGGGCGAGGTGGTGGAGGAGACTCCCAAGAAGGAAACTCTGTCCGGCATCAACATCCGCCCCTACTGCAAGGGTCGTGCCTACGATCCCAACCGCTATGCTTCTCAATCTACGGAGGAATAACCAATGGAAAAGACCATCGTTACTACGGGCAAGACCATCGATCTGGCTATCGATGCTGCCCTGACTCAGCTGGGTCTGGATCGGGACAGCGTGTCCGTCCAGGTTCTGCAGAAGGAGAAGGCCGGCTTCCTGGGCTTCGGTGCCCAGCCTGCCAAGGTTCAGGTGACCTATGAGGTGCCCGATCCCACTCCCGCACCTGCCGCTCCCAAGAGCGCTCTGGGCTCTGCTTCCAGAAGCGCCAAGCCCAAGATCACCGCTCCCGCTCCCAAGGCTGAGTCTGCCAAGCCTGCTGCTCCCAAGGCTGAGGCTCCCAAGCAGGAAAAGCCCAAGCAGGAGAAGCCCGCCAAGGCTCCCAAGCCCGAGCGTAAGCCCGAGCCTGTGAAGGCTCCCAAGGAGCCCAAGGTCTTTGCTGAGGCCGAGGCCGGCTCCGTGGAGGAGAAGATCGAAAAGTTCCTGAAGGGCCTGCTGGAAAACATGGGCTCTCAGGCTGTCCCTCATGCCACCAAGGGTGAGGGCAATACATACCATGTGGAGCTGGTCGGCGAGGATCTGGGTTACCTGATCGGCCGCCGTGGCGACACTCTGGATGCGATCCAGCATCTGTGCAACTACTCCATCAACCGGGACGTGGAAGGCCACATCCGCATCAATGTGGATGCTGAGGACTACCGTGCCAAGCGTGAGGACAGCCTGCGCAAGTATGCCCGTAAGAAGGCTCAGCAGGTGCTGAAGGCTCGCCGCCGCACCACTCTGGAGCCCATGAACGCCTATGAGCGTCATGTGATCCACGCCACTCTGCAGGAGATGGACAACATCACCACCTACTCCACCGGCACCGAGCCCAACCGCCGTGTCGTGATCGAGTACGTCAGATAATGCATACGCCGTGCAGGTCATCCGACCTGCACGGTTTTTTCTTCGCCCTAACTGGTGAAAACTTTTCTGTGGACATTTCCTTTTATTTATTGTAAAATGAATAAAATAGGCTCATTATACCGAGGCAGGAGGATTTTTCTATGTCCCAGTTTGCAAATAAGACCCTTTTGATCACCGGCGGTACCGGTTCTTTCGGCAATGCGGTGCTGAACCGTTTTCTCACCACCGATATTGGTCAGATCCGCATCTTCTCCCGTGACGAGAAGAAGCAGGACGATATGCGCCACGAATTTCAGGCCATGTACCCGGAATACGCCCATAAACTGCGGTTTTTCATCGGCGATGTGCGGGATCTGTCCTCTGTGAAGGATGCCATGCACGGGGTTGACTACATTTTCCACGCCGCCGCACTGAAGCAGGTGCCTTCCTGCGAATTTTTCCCCATGGAAGCGGTGAAAACCAACGTCATCGGCACGGAAAATGTCCTCACCGCTGCCATCGAGGCCGGTGTGGGCAGTGTCATCTGCCTGTCTACCGACAAGGCCGCCTATCCCGTCAATGCCATGGGCACCTCCAAGGCCATGATGGAGAAGGTGGTGGTGGCCAAAAGCCGCACCGTTTCTCCCGACAAGACCAAGATCTGCTGCACCCGTTACGGCAATGTCATGTGCAGCCGCGGCAGCGTGATTCCGCTGTGGATCGACCAGATCCGTGCCGGTAAGCCCATCACCATCACCGACCCGGACATGACCCGGTTCATCATGTCCTTGGACGAGGCGGTGGATCTGGTGCTGTTTGCGTTCCAAGAGGGTGTCAGCGGCGACATTCTGGTGCAAAAGGCTCCGGCTTGTACCATCGGCGTGCTGGCTCAGGCGGTGACCGAGCTGTTCCACCCCGGTCACGAGATCCGTACCATCGGCATCCGCCACGGGGAGAAGATGTACGAAACGTTGCTTACCAACGAGGAATGCGCCGATGCCATCGACCTGGGCGACTTCTACCGGGTGCCTGCGGACAAGCGTGACCTGAATTACGATAAGTATTTCCACGAGGGCAATGCCCAGCGCAGCCAGCTCAGCGAATTCAACAGCAGTAATACCACCCTCCTGAACGTAGAGCAGGTGAAGGAAAAGCTTTTGAGCCTGGAGTACATCCGCAGCCGCTTGGAGGAAGTGTGATATGAAGATTCTCATTACCGGCGCTGCCGGTTTTGTGGGCAAAAACCTTGTGGAATCCCTGAAAAATATCCGGGACGGCAAGGATCGCACCCACCCTGACCTGCACGTCAGCGAAATTTTCTGCTACGATGTGGACACCGACCCGGCTCTGCTGGATACCTACTGCGAACAAGCGGACTTTGTGTTCAATCTGGCCGGCGTGAACCGCCCTAAGGATAACGCCGAGTTCATGGCAGGCAATTTCGGCTTCGCCTCCACACTTCTGGATACATTATATAAATATAGAAATACCTGCCCGGTGATGCTGTCCAGCTCCATTCAGGCCACCCTTATTGGTCGTTACGGTGAGTCGGACTACGGCAAGAGCAAGCTGGCCGGTGAGGAGCTGTTCTTCGGCTATGGTGCCGAAAAGGGTGCCAAGGTGCTGGTGTACCGGTTCCCGAATCTCTTCGGCAAGTGGTGCCGCCCAAATTATAACAGCGCCGTGGCAACCTTCTGCCACAACACCGCCAATGATCTGCCCATCACCGTCACCGACCCGGCGACCCAGCTGGAACTTCTGTACATCGACGATCTGGTGGAGCAGATGATCGCCGCCCTGGAGGGGAAAGAAAACCGTTGCGATTATGACGGCCTGACCCCCATTCCCAATACAAACGGCCGCTACTGCTATGTCCCCACCACCCATAAGGTGACCCTTGGGGAAATCGTAAATCTGCTGGAAAGCTTCAAAAACCAGCCAAATACCCTGCAAATGCCCCAAATTCCCAACAATTCCTTTGCCAAAAAGCTGTATTCTACTTACCTTTCCTATCTTCCCAAGGAGAAGATTGCATTCCCCTTGAAGATGAATGTGGATGCCCGGGGTAGCTTCACGGAGCTGCTGAAAACCGCCGATTGCGGTCAGTTCAGCGTGAATATCTCCCTTCCCGGCATCACCAAGGGTCAGCATTGGCACCATAGTAAGTGGGAATTTTTCATGGTGGTGGCCGGTCACGGCCTGATGCAGATGCGCCGCATCGGCTCCGACGAGGTGCTGGAATTTGAGGTCACCGGGGAAAATCTGCAGGCGGTGCATATGCTCCCGGGCTACACCCACAACATCATCAATCTCAGCGAAACGGAAAATCTCGTGACCCTCATGTGGGCCAACGAGCCCTTCGACCCGGCGAAGCCGGATACCTATTTCGAGGTGGTATAAATGACATTTCAAAACAATGGCAAGCTGAAACTGCTCATCGTGGTGGGCACCCGTCCGGAGATTATCCGGCTGTCGGCGGTGATTACCAAGTGCCGTGCCCATTTTGACACGATCCTGGCTCATACCGGCCAAAATTACGACTACAATCTTAACGGCATCTTCTTCCGGGACCTGAATCTGGGTGAGCCGGAGGTGTATCTGGACGCCGTTGGCGACGATCTGGGTGCCACCATGGGCAACATCATCGACCGCTCCTACAAGCTGATGGTGCAGTTGAAGCCCGATGCCCTGCTGATTCTGGGCGACACCAACTCCTGCCTCTGTGCCATTTCCGCCAAGCGGCTGCACATCCCCATTTTCCACATGGAAGCCGGCAACCGGTGCAAGGATGAGTGCCTGCCGGAGGAAACCAACCGCCGCATCGTGGACATCATTTCCGATGTGAACATGGCCTATTCCGAGCACGCCCGGCGTTACCTGGCGGAATGC
This sequence comes from Faecousia sp., assembly GCA_045654265.1. GTDB lineage: Bacteria > Bacillota > Clostridia > Oscillospirales > Oscillospiraceae > Faecousia. The sequence goes on along the minus strand of JAZONA010000050.1, from coordinate 6,519 downwards.
GGCCTGCCCCGGGAGCGGACTTACGTCACTGGTTCTCCCATGGCGGAGGTGCTTGCGGCGAATCTGCCTCAAATCGAGGCTTCCGATGTCCATGCGCGTCTGGGCCTGGAGAAGGGCAAGTACATCCTGCTGTCTGCCCACCGGGAGGAGAACATCGACACCGAGAAGAATTTCATCTCTTTGTTCACCGCAATCAACAAAATGGCGGAAAAATACGATATGCCTATTCTCTATTCCTGCCACCCCCGGTCAAAAAAGCGGCTTGAGGCCAGCGGATTCCAGCTTGACCGCCGGGTGATCCAGAATGAGCCTCTGGGCTTCCACGATTACAACTGCTTGCAGATGAACGCATTTGCGGTGGTGTCCGATTCCGGCACTCTGCCGGAGGAGTCCAGCTTCTTCACTTCTGTGGGTCATCCCTTCCCGGCGGTGTGCATCCGCACCTCCACCGAGCGCCCCGAGGCGCTGGATAAAGCCTGCTTCCTGCTGGCGGGCATCGACGAAAAGAGCCTGCTTCAGGCAGTGGATACCGCAGTGGAATTGAACCTGCAGGGCGACCACGGAATCCCCGTTCCGGACTATGTGGAAGAAAACGTTTCTACCAAGGTTGTGAAGATTATTCAGAGCTATACAGGTATCGTAGACCGGATGGTTTGGCGGAAAATGGGATAAAATGCCCGGAATTAGTTGTTGACATACGGGCGCTTTAGTGCTAATATATATTTAGCTATCTAATAGGGGCAGTATCGCAATTTGCCCTCTTTTGAGGTTTATGGAGGCATTGTTCATGGAGGAGAAAGAGAAGAAAGCGGCTGGCGCAGAGCTGGATATTAAGCGAATTGCGCTGACCATGGTGCGTAAATGGTGGATCATTGCGATCGTTGGCGCACTGTGTGCCGCAATTGCTTTTGTCTGGACTTTTTACTATATTACGCCCCAGTATAAGTCTTCTACTAAGTTTTATGTAAATAGCACCACGGTTTCTTTCGGCGATGTGAGCGTCGGCTTGTCTATGGGCGATTTGAGTGCCGCTCAGGAGCTGGTCAATTCTTATATTGTTATTCTGCAGAGCCGTGAAACATTAAACGCAATCATCGATTATGCAGACCTGAATATGACTGCTGATGGTTTGCGGGGTATGATCAGCGCAAGTTCGGTCAACGGTACCGAAGTTTTTGAAGTGGTTGTGACCCATCCCGATCCTTACTTAGCTCGTGACCTGGCCTATGCAGTGGCGGAGGTTCTCCCCAACCGGATCAACCAGATTATCGATGGCACTTCCGCAAAGGTGGTCGAGTGGCCCATTGTGGCTGCTTCTCCCAGTTCTCCCAGCTACACCACCAACACCATGATCGGTTTGTTGGCTGGTGCTTTGGTAAGTATGCTGGCGATCTTCCTGTACGTTGTGTTTGACGTTACCATCCGTTCCGATGAGGATATTGCTCGGATTTGCGAAAGCCCTGTGCTGGCGGCAGTTCCAGATATGTCTTCCCGTACAAAGGGCGGTTACTACAGCACTCCGGAGAAGAAGCGCATCCCCTCTGGGGATAAAGAAAATAATATGGTGGGTAGCAATATCAGTTTTGCCGCTGTGGAGGCATATAAGCTGATGCGCACCAAGCTGCAGTTCTCCTTTGTGGACGAACAGAAGTGCCATATCGTCGGCGTGTGCAGCGCAATGGCTGGCGAAGGTAAGAGCTTGACCTCTGTCAACCTGGCCTATACGATGGCACAGTTGGATAAGCGAGTCCTGCTGGTTGACTGCGATATGCGCCGGCCTTCTCTGAACATTAAGCTGAGCTTGAAGAAAATGCCGGGTCTGTCCAATTACCTGACCCGTCAGGTGGAGCAGAGCGAAGTGATCCAGCAGTATGGTAATGAAGACTGCCGCTTCGATGTGATTTGCGCCGGTCGGAATCCTCCCAACCCCATTGAGCTGCTCAGCTCTCAGCGGATGAAGAGTATTCTGGAGAGCTTCCGCGAGAATTACGATTATATCATCTTGGACTTGCCCCCGGTTGAGGAGGTTAGTGACGCTCTGGTTGCTGCCAAGCTGGTGGACGGTATTTTGTTGGTGGTTCGTCAGAATTACTGCAATACCCATGCGTTGAACAACGCTGTTCGGCAGTTTGAGTTCGTGGATACTCGCATATTGGGTATTGCCCTCAACTGTGCAAGCGAAAGCTCTGCCCGCTACTATAAGCGCGGCTATAAAGGCTACAAGAACCGTTATGAAGGCAGCTACGCCAGAACAGCAAAGCAGGATGCTAAATCCTGATTAAGTGTATGACTGATTTTCATAGCCATATTCTTCCGGGAATTGATGATGGAAGTGCGAATGTGAAGGAATCCCTGCAAATGCTGACATTGATGCATGAGCAAGGCGTCCGACGCGTGGTTGCAACACCGCATTTCTATGCCAACCATGATCACCCGGAGCGCTTTTTGGAACGCCGTCGGGATTCGGAAAAAGCTTTACGCAAAGCGATTCAGAATGCGAAAGTGCCAAAACTGCATATTGGTGCAGAGGTGCACTATTTCGACGGTATGAGTGATTGTGGATTGCTGGAGCAGCTGACAATCGACGGCGGCAAATATCTGTTGGTGGAAATGCCCAATACAAGCTGGTCGGAACGTCACTACCGGGAGTTGTTGGGGATCTACCAAAAATGCGGCATCACTCCGGTGGTCGCCCACATTGATCGTTATATCTCACCGTTTCAAACCCACGGCATCCCGGATCTGTTGGCAGAGCTTCCTGTCATGGTTCAGGCGAATGCCAGCTTCTTCGCAGGAGGCTTGAACCGAAAATTAGCACTTCGACTTTTGCGCAGAGGTCAAATACACTTGCTGGGATCCGATTGTCATAACATGACCGACCGGAAACCCAATCTGCACGAGGCAACGCAGACCATACAGAAGCATTTGGGTGCGCATGCTTTGGAGAGAATCACGCAATACGAGAACGAAGTGCTTGGGTTATAATTCAAAATTTTAGCGCCGGGGTCGGCGCCTGAAAAAATATTATTATGGAGATGACTGAAATGAAAAGAGTATTTGCCTGTATTGCCATGTTGGCCATCCTTGTCTCCCTGGCTGTTCCTGCCTTTGCAGCAACGGCAGAGTTTACCCCCAGTGTGTCCGGTAAGCCCGCTCCTGTGATTGTTCCTACTACCGATGATACCGGTAAGCCTGCTGCTGGTGTGATTCATGATAAGGACGGCGCTATCGTCGACTATGTGGGTATGGATCACCTGGTTGTTACGCCCATTTCTGAGGCTGAAACTTCTACCAAGATCCCTGTTGCTTCTAAGGATCTGCTGCTGGACGTGAACAGCAAGCTGATCAGCGGCGCTATGACGATGCCTTACGAGAAGTTTGGCGATGAGCTGAAGGATAAGAAGATGGTCATTCGTGATCTGTTCGATGCTTCCTTCGTCTGTGATGACTGCGAGCCTATTCTGGCTGTTGAGGGTAACACCCTGGACATCACTTTCGACCTGGGCATCAGCAAGGGTGTTGACATCTATGCTATGACCTACATCAATGGCGAGTGGGTTCCCGTTGTTAAGACTGTTAACAATGGTGATGGCACCATTACCGTCACTTTCGATGCCATTTGCCCCATCGCATTCTCCATCGTTGATGGCGACTTGACTCCTCCTGTTGTTACCGGCGACCAGCCCGTTGATGCCAAGTGGTTCATCATCGGCGGTGTTGCTCTGGCTGCTATCGTGGTTTTGACTGTTGTCTTTGTTCTGGACAACAAGAAGCGCGCCGTTCGCTAATCTAAACTAAACAAATGCGGATAGGATGTTGGATATGAGAAAAAAGGTAAGTCTGCTAAAACTTGTTCTTTTGCTATCTATCCTGATCCTGGCGCTGGTTGTGATTTACAGTGGGCTCCAGGTTCTGGAGTCCACTGTTTTACGTCCGGCTGTGGCAGAGCCTCCGGCGGAAAGCAAGACCATAGTCCGTGATGGCGTTGCCTATTTTCCGCGCCAGGATATTACACTGGTAATGGTTTCAGGTATCGACCAAACCGGCGTTATGGAAAGCAGTGGTTCCTATAATAATCCCGGTGCTGCCGACATGGTTTCCTTGCTGATTTTTGACCAAAAAATTGAAAAAATCCATGTTATTACGTTTAATCGTGATACGATGATGGATATTCCAGTTCTTGGTTTAAAGGGACGGCCTGCCGGTACAATCTACGGACAGTTGGCATTGGCCCATACCTATGGTTCCGGTTTGGCTGACAGTAGTGTTAATTTGCGAAATGCAGTTTCTGAATTCCTATATGGTGCGCAGATCAATTACTATGTAACCATGAATATGGATGCTATTAGTATTATGAATGATGCGGTTGGCGGTGTTACTGTCAATGTAACCGATGATTTTTCGGAGATCGATCCGTCTATTTCCAAGGGCGAAATCACCTTGACCGGAGCGCAGGCGGTGAATTACGTCAGCAGTCGTCGTGGAATCGGTGAGGGATTGAATCTGAACCGTGTTGAGCGGCATAAGGAATATATGTCGGGCTTTATGAAGGCGCTGGATCGGACTACAGAAACTTCCACCTCGTCTTTGATGACTGCATACGAGGAAGCCATGCCTTATATGGTTACGGATTGCACCAATAAGACCTTGATGGCGCTGCTGGAGCGTTACGGGGATTACCAGCTTGGTGATATTGTAACTGTGAAGGGCGAAAATGTTTTGGGCAAGCAGTATATGGAATACCATGTAGATGAAGAAGCACTGGATGATATGATTTTGTCCTATTTGTACGCCCCCAAAAAGTGAAATACGCCCGCCGGCATTGCTGCCGGCGGTTTTCCAATCATTTGCAACAGTAGAAGTAAAATGGTCTTGCAATCGAGAATGATATATGTTATGATAGGAGAATAAATGGGGAAGTGTTCCTTAATGCGAAAATGGACATAGGCAGTCCATGTGAAAGGAGTGAGTACGATCGCGAGTATAAGCAGAGCGAAGCCGGAAGCTGAGGTGGATCTCCAAACACTTGTCAGTGCAATTTTTCGCAGAATTTGGTTGATCGGTATCATATCCGTTCTTTGTGCAATTATTGCATTCATGGGAACTTATATGTTTGTAAGCCCGAAATATCAGTGCTACACGGTTTTCTATGTGAATAACTCCATATCCATGGGAGATGACCTCAGCATTGAATATGGCGATATTTCAGCATCGAAAAGTCTTGTGGAATCCTATCTGATTATTTTGCTGACCCGGCAGACCCTTACGGATGTTATTGATTACTCCGGTGTGGATGTGGATTATCTGGAACTGCGAAAAATGATCACCGCAAAATCCATGAATAATACGGAAATTATCCGCGTGATCGTTACTGCAGATGATCCGGAGGACGCTTTTAAGTTGGCTGAGGCCATAGAATACGTTTTGCCCAATCGAATCGCAGCCATGATCGAAGGATCTTCTGCCAAAGTGGTGGATACTGCTGTGGTTTCCAATATTCGTACCGGCCCGGATTATTCCATCGGTGCCACCGTAGGTTTTCTCGCCGGCGCACTATTGAGCGTGAGCGTCATTGTCCTGCGTACCTTGATGAATACCCGCGTTCGCTCTGAAGAGGATATTACTCGCAATTGTCGGCATCCGGTCTTGGCTGTGGTTCCCAATATGAACGCATCTTCCAAAGGCGGATACTATGGCTACGGTCAGAATAAACAAAGTGTTTCCCAGCGTATGGCGAATATGCTGCGACCACACGAATTATTTGGCCCGGGGATCAGTTTTGCCGCCACGGAGGCATATAAGCTTCTGCGTACAAAAATTATGTTCTCCTTTGCAGACGGAAAACGCTGTCGTGTCATTGGTATTTCCAGCCCCTTGGCCGGCGAAGGCAAGAGCTTGTCTGCTGTGAATTTGGCTTTCAGTTTGTCTCAGACCGGCAAAAAGGTTCTGCTGGTTGACTGCGACTTGCGTCGTCCTTCTGTTGCTGCAAAGCTGGATCTGGAACGGGATCCCGGTTTGTCTACTTACCTCACAGATCAGTGTGAGCTGGATCAGATCATTCAGCCTTGCGGTATTGCAAATGAGGAAAATGCCTTCCAGGTCATAGCGGCTGGCCCCAATCCCCCCAATCCTGTGGAGCTGCTCAGCTCTCAGCGTATGAGTGATTTCCTGAAGTTGCTTCGTCAGGAGTATGACTACATTCTACTGGATCTCCCGCCGGTGGGCGAGGTCAGCGATGCATTGTCTTTTGCCAAGCAAGCGGATGGAATGTTGCTGATCGTGCGTCATAACTACTGCGACAGAAACGTGCTTCGCAATGTGGTCAATCAGTTCCAGTACATGGAGGCAAAAATTCTGGGTGTTGTCTACAACTGTGCTTCCGAAAATAACGGTTTGTATAAGAAGTATTATTACAAGTATCGTAACAATCACTACGAAAATAAAGCACAAAGTGATGCCCGTAAGGCCAAAAAGGCCGCCGATCATGCGACCAAAGAGCGCAAAAAGTAAATCCGGTGC
>JAZONA010000049.1:0-10047 GCA_045654265.1 Faecousia sp. | reverse complement strand
ACCGCTTGCCTCCGACTTGGTGGTCTTGGCAACATTAACACCATCAACATAAGTTTCCAGATAGTAACCGGCAGGCTGAGATCCCTCAGCATACCATCCGGAATTTGTGCCGTCAGTATAATACCACTGATTCTGAGCTGTACGGTATGCAGTCCAACCAACAAACTTATAACCGGACCGGGTAAAGCTATTGGCTCTCAGGGGGGTACTGGTTCCGTAAGTAACTACGGTAGGATCCATTGTGCCGGTGCCGCCGTTAGCGTTATACTGGACGGTGTAGGTGGAAGGTGCCCACTGGGCGTACATCTTGACGATATCGCCGTCAACGGAAGAAGTCTTGGCCACGCCAACCTTATCCTTATAAACGTGCTTGACCCAACCGGAGGGCTGGCTGCCTTCCGCATACCAGCCAGTATCGGTACCATCAGCACTGTCGTAATACCACTGAGCCTTAGTCGTTCGGTATGCTGTCCAGCCTGTAAACTGATAGCCGCTGCGTGTGTAGGTATTGGCAGCCAGCTTGGTGTTGACGCCGTAGGGCACGGTGGTATTGGCCATAGATCCAGTACCGCCGTTGGCTTCATACTGCACCACAAAGTGCTGATAGGAAGAAGGCTGAGTCAGCTTGACGAAAGTATAATCGTCAAAAACACAAACTGCATCCCAGTTGGTGTCGGAATTCGTCTTGCGGCGCTGTACACCAAAATAGAGCTTATCATCGCCAGAACAAATATCGCAGCTTTCGATTTCAAACAGAGCAGAGTAAGCACCGCTGGTTACACGGAACTGGAGATACTCCGTCGGGTAAATGGTAGAGCCAGGAATCACATCGTTCAGATTGAACACCATGATGACACTGCGGTTGAGCCAGTTGTCATCGCCGGTGATAGGTACATACAGCACACCATCGTGGTAACCCATACCCTGGTTAACAAAGGTGGACAGATCCAGATAGCTGCCCTTGATGTACACCTTAGACTTGCTGATGGAGCAAAGCTTAGTCATGTTGACAGTAGCATTGGTTGCGCTGGTGCTGACAGAGCCGGTGTACAGATCCATACCCCACTTGCTGAGGAAGTTGATCTGACCGTCGGACACGCCGGTAATGGTCAGTGCGGTAGCGCAAATATCCTCGCCGTTGCACTGGAATCTGTACTCAGCAAACTTGGTCAGGTTATTGCCGTCACGCTTCAGGCGCACAACAGCCTGCGCGCCCTGTTTGGTAGTGGCAACAAACAGATGGGACTTGCCATCGATACCCCAAACATCCATATCATTGGCATGATTCAGATAGGTGAACATGTAGCTGCCAGCATCTGCATTATACAGTCTGGTAGTGCTGCCAGAATCCTTATCGGTCATAGAAATAAAGGCACCGCTGTCAGAGCCATTGATCTTAATCGTATAAATCATCTGAGAGCCCACGGCTACGCCCTGAATACTGGGGCAGGAATTGTAATCGTAAATGATTGCAACATCCGAATAGTCGCCATAGAAGTCGCCAATCCAGTCTGAGCTGGTAAGTGCTTCAACAGTACCAGGAACCATCACCAGATTGCACAGCATAGCAAGCAGCAGTGCAGCAACCATGATACCTGAAAACAGTTTTTTCATAGTAACACTCCTCAACCAAGTATTTAGCCAATAACGGCCTATTAACAATATAACTTTAACATTTTCAACAAGGAATTGCAATAGGGATTTTATGTTTTATGCAACATTCCAACGATCCTTCCATAAAGTTCTAATAGACTATGATTGACGAAAATGGTCGAATGGTGTATAATGGTAACATGTTTAACTCACAGCACGTCTTGTATATGGTCATTTCCGGTATCCTGACGGCCGGGCTTTTGTGTTTAGCGTGGCGCTTCGCCACAGGCGACCGTTCCCGCAATTTCATATTGAAATTTACCGCTGTGATCACTGTGGTGATCCACTACAGCAGTTTATGGGTAGACTACTTTGCTTCAGGAGGCAGCGCTCAGGTAGAGAACAACATGTTTCTCCCCGTTTACCCATGTAATGTTGTCATGTGGATGCTGCTGATCGCAGCATTTACGGAAAACAAACATGCGCTCCCCTTCTGGATGCTCAGTGACTTCTGCTTCTATGTTGGTACCGTTTGCGGTATTGTTGGAATCGTTTTTAACGTCAATTTCGGCAATACACCTACATTGGCTGATTACGACATTCTGAAGGGAATGCTGAGCCATTCCACCATGCTGTTTGGCTGTATCTATATGCGTGTCGGAAAGTTTATGAAGGTGCGTATGTTTAATATCGTCAGCGTTGTGACCGGTCTGGCTGTTTTCATCCTTTGCGGTGTCGCCGTCAATCGCCTTTATGAACATTTCGGCATGAATCCGCCAGACGGCATGTTCCTGAAATCCAATCCGTACACGGATGTATCACCCATTACATTAGGCATTATCGCTGTAGCATTTCTGTTCTGTTTCCTGGCTCTGTGGGAGCTCCGGCTTCCCCGGGAGGAACGGTGGTACAGCAAACTGCACATGAGGAATTGATATGAGAGATTTTTGCTTTAAGCTATTCGAAATGTCCCATTTCGACACGGGCATCCAAATTACCCCCTTTTCCATCGCTCACATTGTCTACCTGGTTCTGATCTTCGGTTCCATTATCGGTGGATGGTTGTGTTTGCGAAATAAGAACATCGAAACCAAGATCAAAGCCCTGCGGCTTTTATCCTATGCGTTGGTATTTTCCTATTTATCGGACTTCTTTGTTCACGAGTTTGTCTATGACGGACTGAATACCGACAAGCTCCCCTTCCACATCTGCACCGTTCTTTGTCCCATTTCAGCCATTGCCCAGTTTAACCGTAACGGTAAGAAAATCCTGGAGCCAGTGACAATTCTGGCCATTCTAGCACCGATGATGTATCTTTGCTACCCTGCCAGCGTGGGTGATGGTGAACCTTGGTGCTATCAGGCGGTACAGACCATGTTTTTCCATGGTGTGCTGATGGCGTGGGGTATCCTCAATGTGGCACTGGGCATTGTTCAGCCGGACATCAAAAAGTCTTGGAAATGCGGTGTTCTCCTCATTGGCATCACCCTTTGGGCGAAGCTGGGCAATATTCTTATGGAGCACAATTGGTTCTTCCTGGAAGAGGACGCCTTCTATATCGGTCTTGTAGAAAACGGCATTATCCCCAAGTGGTCGCTGATGATTATTAACCCCATCGTATTCTTCATTGCTGCGCTGGGAGCCTACGGCGTGATCTACGGTATCAAAGCTATTTCCAAGAAAAAAGCTCCCGCAACTGTTTAATTAATAAAGCAAAAAATCACACACCCAATGGGTGTGCGATTTTTATTATCTTACAGCCAGCCGGAGTCTTCCTGTTCGGATTTCCGGGAGCGGGTCAGCAGATCCCGCACAGCCTCAGCGGCATTTCTGCCCTCATACAAAACCTGATATGCAGCCGTGATAATTGGCATATCCACTCCCTGCTTCACGCACAGTTGGTATGCGGCATCAGCGGCATAGTAGCCTTCCACCACAGCGCCTACTTCCTTCATGGCTTCGTCCACAGACTTACCCTGGCCAATGAGAATACCGGCACGGCGATTCCGGGAATGCATGGAGGTGCAGGTAACGATCAAATCACCAACGCCTGTCAGCCCGGCAAAGGTATCCTTGCTGGCACCCATGGCTATGCCCAGTCGAGCCATTTCCGTCAGACCACGGGTCATCAGCATGGCCTTGGTGTTATCGCCAAAGCCCAGACCATCGGTGACACCGGCACACAGAGCGATGACGTTCTTTAGCGCCGCACCCAGCTCAGCGCCCACAGCGTCAGGACTGGTGTACACACGGAAGGTATCGGACATAAAGGCATCCTGCACGAATTCAGCCATCTCCCGATCTTCGCAAGCGGAGAGACATCCGGTAGGCATATCCAGTGCCACCTCTTCTGCATGGCTGGGACCGCACAGCACCACCACCGGGTGCTTAGTTTCCTCGGCCACCACCTCGCTCATGCGCAGGAGACTGCCAGATTCGATGCCCTTGGTGACGGATACCACCACGGCCTTCTCATCCAGATACGGTGCAATCCCCCGGCTAACTGCACGGATGGGGAAAGACGGAGCGGCAACAACCACCAGTTCCGCACCGGCCACGCAGGAATACTCACCGCTGATCTTCAAGCCAGCAGGAAGCTCTACACCGGGAAGCCGAATGTTCCGGCGGTCATTTTCCATTTCAGGAATCAGTTCTTTTTCAAACGTCCACATGGTCACATCGTGACCGTTTTTGCACAGCCGAATCGCCAGAGCTGTGCCCCAAGCGCCGCTGCCTACAACAACTGCTTTCATTTCTTCTTTCCTTTCCTGAACAGATTGGTCTTACTTTCCTCGCCCTTGATAAGACGACGGATATTCTTGTGGTGCATAAACAGCGCAAGGCTGCCCATCACCACACCGCAAATCATCACGATCAGGTTGTCATGATGGAACACAACAAACCCGGCACACAGCGCAATGGTTCCAAAGATGGAGCCTAATGATACATACTGGGTAGTCAAGTACAGAATCGCAAAAACCGCCAGGGCAATCGCACCGATGCGCCAATCCACGACAAAGGCGATGATGCAGCCGCTGAGGATACCCTTGCCGCCTTTGAAGCCCAGCAGCGCAGGAAAAATGTGTCCCACCATGACACTAAGACCACCAATGGTCATACCTTCCAAACTCATGCAATAGGGTTTCAGCAAAAGGCCACCCAACAGGCAAGCCAGCGCCGCCTTGGCACCATCAATGAGGATCACACACACAGAACCAATGCCACCGTAATTCCGGGCAAAATTGGTAAGTCCTGCGTTGCCGCTGCCATGGCTACGCACATCCTCATGGGCAAACAGGTTGGACATCAGAACCGCACCATTGAGATTGCCCAAGGCATAGCTAACCAGCACCGTGATCAAAATCGGATACCACATGGCTTACTCCTCCTTGTCACCCTTCTGACGGATGGTGATCCGCACCGGGGTGCCCTTCAGTCCAAAGACCTCACGGATCTGATTTTCCAGATACCGCTGGTAGGAGAAGTGGAACAGCCGTGCATCGTTGCAGAAAATAACAAAATGCGGGGGCTTAGTGCCAGCCTGGGTCATGTAGTAGATCTTCAGGCGACGACCCTTATCCGTAGGCGGCTGTACCCGGGAGGTAGCCTCCGCCAGAATACTGTTCAGCGCGCCGGTGGTGATACGGCTGGTGTTCTGCTTGTAAACCTCCTGGATCATGGGGAACAGCTTATCCACCCGCTGACCGGTCAGCGCGGACAGGAACACAACGGGGGCATAGGTCATATAGCTAAGGCCATCACGGATATCCCGCTCCATGTCACGCATGGTGTTGGTTTCCTTGTCCTCAACAGCATCCCACTTGTTCACCACAATGATGGCGGCCTTACCTGCCTCGTGGACGAGTCCGGCGATCTTGGTGTCCTGCTCGGTGACGCCCTCGTTGGCATCAATGAGGATCAGACACTCATCCGCCCGTTCAATGGCACTGATGGAGCGCATATTGGAGTATTTTTCGATCACATCGTCCACCTTGCTCTTCCGGCGCATACCGGCGGTGTCGATGAGGCAGTATTTGCCCGTTTCGTTCTCGTAGTAAGAGTCGATAGCATCACGGGTAGTACCCGCCACATTGGAAACGATTACCCGCTCCTCGCCAAGAACCTGATTCAGCAGGCTGGACTTGCCCACATTGGGCTTACCCACGATAGCCACATGGACGATCTCATTTTCCTCATCCTCATCGGGCTCCTCGGGGATGTTCTCCAGGACCCAATCCAGCATATCGCCGGTACCGTGACCGTGGACAGCGGAGGTTTCAAACAGATCACCGATACCCAGACTATAAAACTCAAACACATCCGGGTTGATGGTGCCGATGGAGTCGCACTTATTCACCGCTAGGCACACCGGCTTCTTGCTCTTGCGGAGCATGGTAGCCACGTCCTGGTCAGCGGCGGTGACACCGGAGCGCACGTCCACCACCATAATGATGGCGTCTGCCAGCTCGATGCCGATCTCCGCCTGACGACGCATGAACTTCAGCATATCATTTTCGGTGCCCGGCTCGATACCGCCGGTATCCACCAGCGAAAACTGGCGGCCGCACCATTCGCACTCACCGTAGATCCGGTCACGGGTCACACCGGGGGTATCCTCAACAATAGATACACGGCGGCCGGTGAGCTTATTAAACAGCATGGATTTGCCAACATTGGGACGGCCAACGATGGCAACCAAAGGTTTTGCCATACCGATCACTCCTTTCAAGGGAAAGCCTTTCCATTTATTATGCCACAACTTGGGCACAAAAGCAATGGGAAGAATCAAAAACGTACATAAAACGGAAAAAGAGGAAGGCTGACAGCCTTCCTCTGCGTTTCCGCTTTTTTGCCTTAGTCAGCCTTGGCGGCCAGGACCTGACGGCCATTGTAGGAGCCGCAAGCCTTGCAAGCTCTGTGGGGCATGACGGGCTCACCGCACTTGGGGCAAACAGCCACGCTGGGAGCGGACAGCTTCCAGTTGGAGCCACGGCGCTTATCGCGGCGGGCCTTGGACACTTTACACTTAGGGACAGCCATGGTGACACCTCCTTGGTCATACTGCTTTTAACAGCTTTTGTTTTGGATTTACTTCTCAAGAAGCTGCTTCAAAGCAGCAAATCGGGGATCGAGCTCCTTCTGGCAACTGCACGGACCATCGTTCAGGTTCTTGCCGCATCTGCAGCACAACCCCTGACAATCCTCCTTGCACAGCAGCTTGGAATCCAGATTCAGGACGAAAACCGTCCGCACAATGTCATCCAGATCGGCGCTGTCTCCCTCCAGAGGGAATACCCATTCGTCTTCGTTTTCTTCGTTGGCCAGTTCTGTAACCAGAACCACATCGATAGGGAAAGAAATCTCCCGGTCGAAATCCGAAGCGCAGCGATCGCAGGTACCGTGGATAACAGTCTGAATAGAACCGGTCATCACCAGCACACCGGCGGTGTTGCGCACCTGGCCTTCCGCAGTAACCGGCTCGGTTACCGGAAAGCTGTTGCCATAGCGAAGATCACTTAGGTCAACACTTGTGGAAAAAGGAATCGTCGCGCCGGGACATTCAATAATCTTAGAAAGTCCTAACAGCATAGTACGCCCCCTTTTCACAGTCGTGCCTACATATTATATAGGCTTTTATTGAATTTGTCAAACATTATTTTCACAAAATATTTGTTTTTTTGCCACATATTTTTTGGTCAAGTTCTAGACTTCCCTTCCGGGACATACCATGGAGTAAAACCATGAGTAGGAGGCTTCCCAATGGAAAATATTTATCGTGACATTGCCGCCAGAACCGGTGGGAATATCTATATCGGCGTAGTGGGGCCGGTGCGTACCGGCAAATCCACCCTCATCAAGCGAATCATGGAGGAATGGGTGATTCCCGGCATTGACGACCCCTACCGTCGGGAGCGTGCCAGAGATGAGCTTCCCCAAAGCGGCTCCGGCAAGACCATTATGACCTCCGAGCCAAAATTCGTCCCGGAGGAGGCAGTGGAGATCTCCCCCGACGGCACCGCACGGCTCAGTGTCCGGATGATTGACTCTGTTGGCTATATGGTGGACGGTGCCAGAGGCGCTGAAGAAGACGGTGTTCCCCGGATGGTCACTACCCCGTGGTTCGACTACGAAATCCCTATGACCGAAGCGGCAGAGCTGGGCACCAAAAAGGTCATGGAGGAGCATTGCTCCATCGGCTTGGTGGTCACCACCGACGGCACAGTCACCGATATCCCCCGCGCCGACTACATCACCGCCGAAGCCAGAGCCATCGCCGACATGAAAGCCACCGGCAAGCCCTACCTTGTCATCATCAACTCCCGGGATCCCGGTGGCGATGCCGCCGCAAACGTAAGAAACTACTTAAAGACCCAGTTTGGCGTGGATGCCACCATTGCGGACTGTCAGGCGCTGGACAGCGGCGACATCGCCGGTCTGCTGACAGATCTGCTGTACGCCTTCCCTATGAGCGAATTGCAGGTGCATCTGCCCCGGTGGATGGATGCTCTGGAGCGGTCGCATCCGGTTAAATCCGCTCTCTACGATGCCCTTTTGAAGGGTGCTGAGCAAATCAGTACCCTTGGTCAGGCAGAAGGCATTCTTGCCTCTCTCAAAAACTTGGACCAGGTGCTGGATGTATCCCTCCGGGATGTGGATTTGGCCACCGGCACCGTATCCTGCGCCTTGGGCTTCCCGGAGAGCCTGTATTACGAGATTCTCAGCAACAAGGCAGGACTCACCATTGAAAACGACGCTCAACTCATCGCCTTGCTGACGGAGCTTTCTGCAATCAAGCAGGAATATGACAAGATTTCCGATGCCCTCTCTGCTGTGAAGGCTACCGGCTATGGGGTTGTGATGCCCACCGCCGAGGAAATGACCCTGCAGGCACCGGAGCTTCTGAAAAAAGGCAGTTCCTATGGGGTAAAACTGAAAGCAGGCGCACCCTCCATCCACATGATTCGAGTAGACATCGACACAGAAATCAACCCCATGGTGGGCGACGAAAAGCAATCACAAGATCTCATCGACCGGCTGAACAGCCAAGCTCCAGAGGATCTGTGGCAAAGCAATATTTTTGGCAAGTCCGTGTACGATCTGATCCAAGAGGGGCTAACTACCAAGCTGGTTCGTACCCCCGACGACGTACGAACGAAATTCCGCAGCAGCCTGAGCCGCATTGTCAACGAAGGGGCTACCGGGTTAATCTGCCTGATTCTTTAAGCAAAAACGGTGTGCTTTACAGCACACCGTTTTGTTCATCTTCAGATGCCGGCCAGAGCCTTCAGCTCCTCGGCAATGTCGGTACGCTCCCAGGGGCGACCGTCAACGCCGAAGTGACCGACGGCAGCAGTGGGGGCATAGATGGGGCGACGCAGCTCCAGCTTGCGAATGATACCGCCGGGAGTCAGATCGCAAGTCTTGCGCAGCAGGGCGGTCATCTCCTCGTCGGAGATCTTGCCGGTGCCGTAGCTGTCCACACGGACGGACACGGGCTCGGCAACACCGATGGCGTAAGCCAGCTGCACCTGAACCTGCTCAGCCAAACCGGCTGCAACCAGATTCTTAGCCATGTAACGAGCCATGTATGCGCCGCTGCGATCCACCTTAGTGGGATCCTTGCCGGAGAAAGCGCCGCCGCCATGGGAGAAGTAGCCACCGTAGGTATCCACGATGATCTTACGGCCAGTCAGACCGGTGTCACCGTTGGGGCCGCCGATGACGAAGTTGCCGGTGGGATTGATGTGGATGTTGGGAACGTTGGCAATGGAGAAGCCGTAAGCCTCCAGCACGGGAGCGATAACGCCCTCACGGATGTACTTGCGCAGTTCCTCGATGGCGAAATCAGCACTGTGCATCACGGACACAACCACGGTGTCGATGCCGATGACGCTGCCATCCTCGCCATACTCCACGCTGACCTGGGTCTTGCCGTCGGCACGGAGCAGGTCGTTGGAGTGGATGCAATCAGTGAGCCGGTTGCACAGACCACGAGCAAGAGCCACGGGCAGAGCCATCAGCTCAGGGGTCTGGGTCCAGGCGCCGCCGAACATCATACCCTGATCGCCTGCGCCGCCAACCTCATCGTTGGTACCCAGAGCGATATCGGCAGACTGGGTGTGGATGCGGCACTGGATCTCCACGGTATCAGCATCGAAGCCGTCGCCGGGGTACACATAGCCGGTCTCACGAATTGCCTCACGAGCCACAGCAGCATAGTCAACCACAGCCTTGGTGGTGATCTCGCCGCAAATCAGGCAGAAGTTGGTGGTGACCATGGTTTCGCAGGCCACACGGGAGCCGGGATCCTGGGCAAGGCATGCATCCAGAATCGCATCGGAAATGGAGTCTGCCACCTTGTCAGGATGGCCGTTGGTAACACATTCAGAAGTAAAGAGTCTCTTTTCCATAATAATAGTCCTTTCTGTCTCAAAAATAAAAACCGCACACCGA
>JAZONA010000048.1:0-14385 GCA_045654265.1 Faecousia sp. | reverse complement strand
GACCCGTACCCCAGCCCGCGCCGGTCTATGATCCTGCGCCGGTCTATGCACCCCCGGCACCTAAGCCTGCGCCTGCACCTGCACCGGTGGCACCTCCTGCACCCAAGCCGGTTCCCGCACCGGTGGATAAGCCGGTATCTGCCCAGGCAGCCACCGATGAACTTACCAACATCGACCTGATCCGCCGCTATAAGAGCCTGATGGATGATGGCATCATCACCGAGGCGGAATTTGCCCAGAAGAAAAAGCAATTGCTGGGACTTTAAAAACATAAGGCAAAACCGGAGCTGCTGGGCAGCTCCGGTTATTTTATACAATTACATTGCCGTCAAAAACCAGCACAATAAACTCGCCACATTCAAAAGAATCCACCAGCTGGCGGCAACTTTTCAGCCGTTGCCAGTATTGACCTTTTTGCAGATTTTCCAGCTCTGCTTGCTCCAGCAGCAGGAAGCAGGTATCCCGATCCTCCTGGGGGATAAATTCCCGGTCATAATTCTGGTAGTACAGAGGTGCCAGCTCCGTACCCTCCTGCTCCACGGAGGTGATCTGAATTTTGTTATCAGACAGCAGCGCAATGGGATGGGAGTTCCAGAAGGTGGCATAACCGTAGTCATAGCCCTTTTCCTGCAGGGCCTGGGTTACGTTCCAGTACTTGTTTTGCTGGACCTTCCGGGGCATTTTACCGATAAGCGCCACATTCAGCAGGCAAACCACTGCCAACAGCACCGCAAGCACGGTTGCCAGCCGTTTTTCCACGCGGCTACCGGCAAACAGATCATGGATCCACAAAATTGTAACGATGATGCCTGTGCCCAAACAAGGGATCAGCCGCCAGTTGCCATCATTGAGAATACCGAATACATACATAAACCCAATCACGCCGGTGACAACGAAATGCCCCCACAGCGCCAATTTGGTGGAGTCGTTCAGCTTCCGGTAACGCAGAAGCATGGCCACCGGAGCGGCGAAAACCACCATCAGCATCAGGATCTTCAATCCACGGACCAAAGAACCAAAGGTGAACAGCTTCTGACCGGCTGCGGTGTCCGCATTGTAAAGCTGGGCGGTACTCGGGAAGATATGCAGCAGATTGTTCATCCATTTGGTGTGGGAATCCCAAGCCAAATGGGAACTGGCGTAGGTAGAAGAGATGGTTCCGCCCTTTGTGATCAGAAATAGGATCACCATGCCGATACCGGAAGCTACCAGCATCAGTCCTGCCAGTGCGCATTTGCACAGATTTGCTTTGCTGATCAAAGGCGAATCGTCAAAAAATGCCCAGGCCACCAATGCACCCAGCACCGGCAGGACACCCAACGCCAGCATCTGAGAACCGTCCGTCGCGCAGCCGGCGCAGAGGATCGTCACAGCGACCAGCTCTAAAATGGTGGAAATTCGGATCTTGTTACCCTTTTTCCAGCTACGGGTGGTATCTAACAGATGCAGAGTCAGACCCATGAGCAGCAGCCAGAACAGCAAACTGAGGCTGTAATAAATGGTGTGCCCCCACATCATTTCCAGCAGCACGTCAGAGCCGGACAGCAGCAGACAGAGGCAGGAGGTGGCAGCGGCGGCGATCAGCCGTTGCCACTTCAGGCTGCGGAAGAAATAGTAGGAGCTGGAAATAAAGACCAGGGTAAATACGACCATACTCAGCTGAAAAGCCGTGCGTCCGTAGCCGAAGATCTTCAGGATCGGCACCATCCACAAGGGCGCACCGAACGGAAGAATAGCGGCATAATTAAATTTTGTGGACAGAATATCGCCGGTTTCCGCGGTGACGTTGGCCCACAGCAGAGAGTCGGTATAGTCGGAGTGAAACTCCGCCAGCAGCGGGCCGGAGATGTAGTACATAGCCACCGCAGCGGTAAACACAAGCAGCAAAATGGGGGCCACCGGGTCAAACAGCCATTTGGGCAGCTTTTTCTTCGTTAGGTTCATGTTGTCACTTCTTTTCTTCATGATATTCCTTCTCGGTGTTCACATTCCACACGTCGGTCTTGTCGGTCTTACCGGCGGCTACCGCGCGTACCGCCTCCAAGGCGGTGAGCATGGAGTGATCCATGTTATTGTACCGATGCTGGCCGTTTCTGCCGATGCACCAGAGGTTTTCGATGCCGGAGAGATAGTCTTTGACAGTGTCGAACTGGGAATAGGTGTCAAAATAGGCAGGATATGCCTTCTTCACGTGCAGGCACACGCTGTCCCGGATCAGCTCCTTGCGGATCACGCCGATGCTGTCAAGCTCTTTGGCGGCAAACTCGATGAAGTCCGCATCGGGGGTGTTCCACATTTCGTCACCCTCGGTGCAGAAGTATTCCAGACCGATCCAAACGGAATTTTCGGGGTCTTTGACCATGTAAGGCGACCAGTTGTTGAAGATCTGCAGACGGCCGATCTTCACCTCCCGCTCCTGAACGTAGATCCAGCAGTCGGGGACGATGTTACCCAGGGTCTTGTGTTTGGTCTGATTGACCAGTTCCATCTTGTCCACCAGCAGGCCCACGGTGATGAAATCCCGGTAGGGCAGGCCTGCGGCCACGTCCTGAACATCCTGAGGCGGCACGTCGCCCATGCCAGCCACCAGATCCCGCACCGGCATGGAGGAGAAGTAGTGGTCGGCGGTGAAGCGGCCGTTGTTGGTCACCACAGCGGTGATGCGCTTGCCGTCGGTTTCGATGGATTCTGCCTTGCAGTTAAAGCGGATTTCGCCGCCCATTTCCACGATCTTGTCCGCCATGGTCTGCCACATCTGACCGGGACCCTTCTTAGGATAGTAATACTGCTCGATGAGGGAGGTTTCCACATTCTTGGTATTTTTCCGGAAGGGCTTGGAGATGATGGCCCACAGCGCCTTGCTCAGAGAAAGACCCTTCACCCGCTGAGCGCCCCAGTCGGGGGAAATGCTGTCCGGGTTGCGACCCCACAGCTTTTCAGTGTAGTCCTCGAAGAACATTTCGTATAGAGGCTTACCGAAGCGATTGATGTAGAAATCCTTCAGGGAATCCTCCTTGCGCTTGTGGATGCAGGCGCCGATGTAGCCGAAGCCGGCCTTGACAGTACGGGCAAAGCCCATATTTTTAATGGTTTCCGGCTTGATGGAGATGGGGTAATCGAAGAATTTCTTCAGGTAAAAGATCCGGGACACCCGGTTGCGCAGAAGCATCACCTGCTCCTCGCTGTTGGGATCGGGGCCGTTTTCCGCCAGAGGCTTCTCGATACCCAGCTTTGCATCGTCAAAGGAGGGCTTGCCCTGCAGGGGCATCAGCTCCTGCCAGATGGCGTTGACCTCGTCGTTTTTGGAGAAGAAACGGTGACCGCCCAGATCCATCCGGTTGCCATTGTGCGCATGGGTACGGGAAATGCCGCCGATGTATTCGCTTTCTTCAATGATTATGGGCTGAATGTCGGTATTTTTCAGCATTTCGTATGCGGCGGTGAGGCCGGCAGGGCCTGCGCCGATGATCAGTGCGGTTTTCTTATTAGCCATGTTATTGTCCTCGGTATACAAAGATTTTTCTGCCGATATAGTTCCAAATCAGGACAATGCCGGCCATTACGCATTTTACAAGCACATACCACAGTCCTTCACTGCCCACCAGCTTTACGCCCAGCCACATACCGGCTTCGGTGATGCCAAGGCCAATGAGGCCGATGAGGGCGAAGATCAGAAAAGCGGAGAATTTCCAGCCCTGCTTTTTCTGGTCGGCACTGCGGAACACAAATACATTGGACAGCAGATAGTTGCCGGTGAGGCCGAGGAGGAAGCCCACAGCCACGCACAGCGCCATCTGCCCTTCGGTGCAGGCATCCCGGAAGAACAGTTCTTTACAGCCGGTCATGGAGCCGGCATCGATGAGGAAGCACACGCCGCCCACCAGAACATAGCGCAGAAATTCGCCTACAAGGCTCTTCAGCTTTGATGACATGGCTTTTCCCCCAAAATAAAAATCAATTTCATTATACCCTCCGGGGGTGGTTAAGTCAATGAAAAATCCCCGAAATGCATGAGCATTCGGGGATTTTTGTTGCCAAAAGATCTTACTTCAGCACATTGACGAACTTCAGCACAGACAGCACGATGCCACCGGTGCAGTAGGTTTCCACCAGACCTGCGGTGATACCCAGCAGCCAGCCCAGCACGGGAATGTTAGCCAGCAGAGCAGCCAGAGCGCCGATCACGATACCAATGACCACATAGATCAGGATACCGGCGATGAGAGAGTTGACCTCCTTGGTCTTAACACCGAAGGAGAAGGGGAAAAACTTCTTCAAAATGTCCATAAGTACATCTCCTTATTTCAAAAAATCACATACATTATACCATGTACCTGGGAAAATGCAACCATTTTTAGAAAAATACATAAAAAGCAGGTACCGCAAGATACCTGCTTTTTAGGGGGTTCTTATTCCTTGATGACGCCAACGAACTTCAGGATGGAAACCACGATGCCGCCGGTGCCGTAGATGCCCAGAACGGTGCCGATGAGACCGGACAGAGCGATCATCACGCCTTCAATACCAGCCAGACCGCCGATGAAGCCCAGAATGAAGCCGATCACGCCGGAAACCACATAGCCAATGATGGCGTGGATGATGATGGACTTAACCAGGGTGTTGCTCTCCTTGGGAACAACATTAAAGGCAATGGGCAGAAGCTTTCTCAGAAAATCCATAAGTACCTCTCCTTTTAATTATTATTGGATACCCGAATTATAGCACTTAATTTGGAAAAATCAAGAAAAATTACTTTTCCAACGTAAAAATGCCGGGCATGAGCTGGGCAAGGGTGTAGCTGTCGAAGCCGTCGGGCTTCACCACATAGATAGTGAAGTCATCCTTGCAGAATTCGCTCATCACCTGCCGGCACACGCCGCAGGGCATGCAGGGACCGGTGATGTTGCCGCCCATGCCGCCACAGATGGCGATGGCAGAAAAATCCCGGTGGCCGTCGTACACGGCCTTAAAAAAGGCGGTGCGCTCGGCGCAGTTGGTGGGGCTGTAGGAGGCGTTTTCGATGTTGCAGCCCTGATAGACCGTACCATCGGCGCACAGCAGTGCCGCGCCTACATGAAAACCGGAATAAGGGGCATAGGCATGAGCCATGGCTTCCTTCGCCAGTTCAACCAATTTTTCAGGTGTCATACAATTTCCTCCGCAAAACTCTTGCCGGGGGTGTTATATTCCAAGCCCAGCAGGTCAGCCACGGTGGCGGCGATGTCCGCAAAGCTACCCCGGGTACCCAGATTCACGGGCTTGACCTTCTTGCCCAGCACCAGCAGAGGCACGTACTCACGAGTGTGGTCGGTGGTGGCGGTGTAGCCGGGGTCACAGCCGTGGTCAGCGGTGATCATCACCAGATCATCCTCGTTAAGCTCTGCCATAAATTCCGGCAGCCATGCGTCAAATTCCGACAACGCCTGGGCATAGCCGTCAATATTCCGGCGATGACCGAAAACCATGTCGAAATCCACCAGATTCACGAAGCACAGACCCTTGAAGTCCTGCTTGGCGTAGTTCAGAGCGTGGTTCATGCCGTCGGCGTTGCTCTTGTTGTACACATACTCGGTCACGCCGATGCCGGCGAAAATGTCGTTGATCTTGCCCACGCCGATGGAAGCCAGACCGGCTTCCTTGATGGCATCCAGCAGAGTCTTTGCCGGAGGCTCCAGAGAGTAATCGTGGCGGTTGGAAGTCCGCTGGAAGTTGCCGGGGGTACCCACAAAGGGTCTTGCGATCACACGGCCCACGCCGTGCTTGCCCTGCAGGAGCTTG
Source organism: Faecousia sp. (assembly GCA_045654265.1). Classification (GTDB taxonomy): domain Bacteria; phylum Bacillota; class Clostridia; order Oscillospirales; family Oscillospiraceae; genus Faecousia. Next base: position 8,607 of record JAZONA010000048.1, on the reverse strand, counting down.
CGAGCCTTGCGGCAGGCATCGTACAGCTCCTCCAGAGAAATCAATTCCTCATGAGCCGCCACCTGAAATACGGAGTCAGCAGAGGTGTAGACGATCCACTTTCCGGTTTTCAGCTGTTCTTCGCCGTAGTCCCGGATCACGTCGGTGCCGGAGTAGGGCAGGTTGCAAAGACAGCCACGGGCGGTGGCCGCGGTGAAGGCATCCAGCACTTCCTGGGGAAAGCCCTCAGGATAAGTGGGCAGAGGATCCGGGGACACGATGCCGGCGATCTCCCAGTGACCGATGGTGGTGTCCTTGCCCATGGATGCTTCCTGCATCCGGGCAAAAGCGCCGCTCGTGTGACCCTTGGGCAGGCAGGAAACCCCCTCGATGTTGCCCAAACCGGCGGAAATCATGTTGGGAATGTTCAGTTTTTTAGAAGTTGCGCAAGAAGCAAGGGTGTTCACCCCCACGTCCCCGAAGCTTTCGGAGTCCGGCATTGCACCAATGCCAAAGGAGTCCAGAACAATTAAAAAAATGCGTTTCATAATAATCCCTCCATTTGTGGGATAGTGAATTGTTGTTTAGCGATGCAGTAAAAAAGCGCATGTCATTCTGAGCGAGCGTCAGCGAGTCGAAGAATCTACGCATTTCGTCAACATTTCATGTTAAAATACATGGAAGATCCTTCGACTTCGTTTCACTTCGCTCAGGATGACGCTCTACTTTAGTGCGTTGCAAAACCTACTTACTTATTCTCCATGGCCACGGCCACGTCCAGAGCCACCTTCATCATCTGGGTGAAGGCGTTCTGACGCTCGTCGGCGGTGGTTTCCACGCCCTTGAGGATGTGGTCGGAAATGGTGCAGATGCACAGACCACGCTTGCCGTACCGAGCCGCATTCATATACAGAGCGGCGGCTTCCATCTCCAGAGCCATAACGCCCATCTTCTTCTGGTTGTACAGAGTGTCCAGACCGGCAGGAACCTCGGCATGGTCGCCGTAGAACACGTCGGAGGAGTTGACGTTGCCCACATGGTAGGTAGCGCCGTTGGCCTCGCAAGCCTTCACCGCCTCGCTGAGCAGAGTGTAGTCAGCGATGGGAGCAAAGGTGCCGGGGAAATGGAACTGGTGGGCAAAGTTGGAGTCGGTGCAGGCTCCCTGAGCGATGACGATGTCGTACAGGTTGATGTGATCCTGAATGGAACCGGCGGAGCCAACACGGATGATATTCTCCACGCCGAAGAAGTTGAACAGCTCGTGGGAGTAGATGCCGATGGCGGGCATACCCATGCCGGAGGCCATGACGGACACCTTCACGCCCTTGTAGTAGCCGGTGTAGCCGTGAACGCCACGGACATTGTTCACCAGCACGGGGTTGTCCAGGAAATTCTCTGCAATGAACTTGGAGCGCAGAGGATCACCGGGCATCAGAACAGTCTTGCCAAAGCCAATCTCATCAGCAACATTGATATGGGGGGTAGCGGGATAATTAGACATATTGAATTCCTCCGTTTTGAGATATGAATTATGAGATACGAGATAGAGAGAAATATCTCATATCTTATATCTCGTATCTTGAATCAGTAGGTGCCGTCGTTTTCCAGACCCTTGGCGATCTTAACAATGCGGCTGGTGCCCAGACGATCAGCGCCCAGGGCGATGAACTTCTCCGCATCCTCCAGGCTGGAAATGCCGCCGGCGGCCTTGATCTTCACATGGGGGGCAACGTACTTGGCGAACAGCTCCACATCGGCGAAGGTAGCGCCGGCCTTGCTGAAGCCGGTGGAGGTCTTGATGTAATCTGCGCCGGAGTCAGACACGCACTTGCACAGAGCGATCTTCTCCTCATCGGTGAGCAGGCAGGTCTCGATGATGACCTTCAGCAGCTTGCCCTTGCAGGCGGCCTTGATGGCGGCGATCTCAGCGATGATTTCCTCCCACTTGCCGTCCTTGGCCCAGCCGATGTTGATGACCATGTCCACCTCGTCAGCGCCGTTGTCCACAGCATCGGATGCCATGAAGCACTTGGCGGCGGTGGTGGCATAGCCGTTGGGGAAGCCGATGACGGTGCAGATGGCCAGCTTGGCGCCCACGTATTCCTTAGCTTGCTTCACGAAGGAAGCGGGGATGCATACGGAAGCGGTGGCGTACTTCATGCCGTCATCACAAATTGCTTTGATTTCCTCCCAGGTGGCAGTCTGAGCCAGCAGGGTGTGGTCGCACTTGGCGAGAATGTCTTTCAGTTCCATAAATATATCTCCTTTTTCGAAATTACAAATTATAAATTACAAATTACAAATTAGGGAAATTTATCATTTGTAATTTGTAATTATGAATTTTACTGTTGTCCGTGAAGTTTGATCTTGCGGTGTTCCCGGATGGCGGCGGTGTAGCACCGGTGGCACATGGCGATGTAGCAATCGTTGCCGCCCAGCACCACCTGAGCGCCCTCGGTGACCACAAAACCGTCGTTGACACGGGCGTTGACGGTGGCCTTGTTGCCGCAGTCGCACATGGTCTTGATTTCTTCACTGCAGTCAGCCAGCTCCATCAGGCGCATACTGCCGGGAAACAGCCGGGTCAAGAAGTCGGTGCGCAGACCGAAGCACAGCACCGGCACATTGAAATCGTCCACGATGCGGCGAAGCTGTTGAACCTGTTCCGGCGTCATAAACTGGCACTCGTCCACGATGATCACATCCCGACCCGCCGGATAAAGGGTGCGGTACTGCTCGTACACATCCGTATCCGGGGTGGCGATGAAGCACTTATTTTCCAGACCGATGCGGCTGCGGATGATGTCCGCCCCATCCCGGGTGTCGGCGCTGGGCTTCAGGAGCCAGACAGTCATGTCATTTTCTTCGTAATTGTACTTGGTGATCAGTGCCTGCGCAGTTTTGCTGGAGCCCATGGCACCGAATTTGAAATATAATTTTGCCAAAGTGTATATCCCCTCCATTTTCACCTTACTATTATAGCCAAACTGCGCCTATTTTGCAAGGCTTTTCTTGGCGTTTTTCACAGATAAATGATTGTTTAGCGTAAAGCTTCTCCCTGGGGAGAAGCTGGCAAAAATCTTTGATTTTTGACTGATGAGGGGTCCAAAACGTAAATTCCTGCAAATTGTACCCCTCATCCGCCTCCTTCGGAGGCACCTTCCCCCCAGGGGGAAGGTCTTGTAAACTATCATTTACATCTTGCACATTTTGTGCTACAATGTAGCAAATTGCCTTTGGAGGTGCCCTATGAGCAGAGCGGACGAGCTTTATCGCCAGACGTGTCTGGACATTTTGAACAACGGATTTTCCGATGAGGGACTGGACGTGCGTCCTCGCTGGGCTGACGGCACCCCTGCCCACACCATCAAAAAATTCGGCGTGGTGAACCGTTACGATCTGGCGGAGGAATTCCCCATCATGACCCTGCGGCGCACCTATTGGAAGTCTGCCGTGGACGAGCTTCTGTGGATCTGGCAGAAGAAATCCAATCGCATCTGCGATCTGGGCAGTCACGTTTGGGACGAATGGGCCGGCGCCGACGGCACCATCGGCAAGGCCTACGGCTACCAGCTGGGCATCAAGCACCATTATAAGGAAGGCGATATGGATCAGGTGGATCGGGTGCTGTACGATCTGAAGCACAATCCTGCCTCCCGTCGCATCCTCACCAGCATCTATAATTTTGAAGATCTGCACGAGATGAATCTGTACCCCTGCGCTTACTCCATGACCTTCAACGTCACCGGCAATAAGCTCAACGCCATTTTGAACCAGCGCTCTCAGGACATGCTCACCGCCAACAACTGGAACGTGTGCCAGTATGCCATGCTGGTGCACATGATGGCTCAGGTGTCCGGCCTGCAGGTGGGCGAATTTGTCCACGTCATCGCTGATTGCCATATTTATGACCGGCACATCCCGGCGGTGAAGGCCATGCTGGAAAAGGAAGGCTTCCCGGCACCCAAGTTCTATATGGACGAGAGCATCACCGACTTCTACGCCTTCACCAAGGACTCCTTCAAGATGGAAAACTACCAGTTCCATCCCTTTGATTTTGAGATTCCTATGGCGATCTAAAACTCGTAGGGGAGAAAATCTATGGAACTGATCGTAGCTGTATATGACGACTGGGGCATTGGCAAGGACGGTACACAGCCCATTGCCCTGTCTGCCGACCGGAAATTTTTCCGGGAAACCACCCGTGGTGCCATGGTCATCGTGGGACGGCGCACCATTGAAGATTTTCCGGGGCAAAAGCCTCTGCCCGGTCGGGTCAACGTAGCCCTGAGCCGCAATACCGCCGAGATCCCCGGTTTTACCCTGTGCAACAGCCCCGAGGAAGCGGTGGAACTGGCAAAAACCGCAGAAAAAGCCTTTGTCATCGGCGGCGGAAGCATCTATCGCCAGATGCTCCCTTATTGCAATACCGCCTATGTGACCAAGGTACATTGTAGCCCTGAATCCGACACTTTTTTCCCTAATTTGGATCAAGAAAAAGGCTGGTATTTGGCGCAAATCCTCCAATCCGGAGAAGAAAACGGCATAAAATACGAAATGTGTTTATATAGGAAGGAAGATTAACCATGATCAATCCCATTTGCTATGAGCTTGGCTCCAATCGCTCCTGCATCCGGGAGCTGTTTGAATACGGCCGTGCCCGTGCCGCCATTGTCGGCGCTGAAAATGTCTACGATTACAGCCTGGGCAACCCCTCCATCCCCGCTCCCAAGGCGGTGGATGATGCCATCCGGGAAATCCTGCTGGATACCGATTCTCTGGCTGTTCACGGCTATACCTCTGCAATTGGCGACATCGCCATGCGCAAGGCCATCGCCGACGACCTGAACGACCGCTACGATGCCGGCGTTCGCCCGGAGGATCTGTTCATCGGTTGTGGCGCTGCCCCAGAGCTGGTGAGTGTGTTCCGGGCTCTGGCTGTGCCCGGTGCTGAAATTCTGGCGGTGGCTCCTTATTTCCCGGAGTATAAGCCCTTTGCCCAGTGCGCCGGTGCAACCTTTAAGGTGGTTCCGCCCGATGTTCCCGGCTTCCAGATCAAGCTGGATGCGGTGGAGGAGATGATCTCCGAGAACACCGTGGCCATCATTTTGAACTCTCCCAATAATCCTGCCGGTACTGTCTACACTCGCCAGACCCTTACCGATCTGGCGGCTCTGCTGGAGCGCAAGTCCGCCCAGTACGGACACCCCATCTACATCGTGGCGGATGAGCCCTACCGGGAACTGGTGTACGGCGACGTGGAGGTGCCCTTCATCCCCACCATTTACGATAACACCATCGTCTGCTACTCCTATTCCAAGTCCTTGTCCCTGCCCGGTGAACGAATCGGTTATGTTTATGTGCCTCAGAAGGCCACCGATCACGACGCTCTGTATGCCGCCATCGCCGGTGCCGCCCGTGCCGCAGGCCATGTGTGCGCCCCCAGTCTGTGGCAGAAGGTCATCACCCGTTGCGCAAAGCTGCGTCCTGATCTGGAAAGCTACGACCGCAACCGCCGCGCTCTGTACGAGGGCCTGACCGCTCAGGGCTACGAGGTTGCCAAGCCCGACGGCGCTTTCTACCTGTTCGTGAAGGCTCCCGGTGGCGATGCCAACGCATTCTCCGAGAAGGCCAAGCAGAAGGATCTGCTGGTTGTCCCCGGCGACGGCTTCGGTTGCCCCGGCTACTTCCGTGTGTGCTACTGCGTCAGCTACGACATGATCCAAAAGAGCCTGCCGGTTTTCGGCGAATTGATCTAAATAAAAAGTCCACCCGTTGGGGTGGACTTTTTATTTACATTACTTCAACCAGATAATAGCCAATGACGATGACACCCAGCACGATGCGGTACACGCCGAAGGAGGCGAAGGAACGCTTGCGCACAAAGTTCATCAGGCCACGAACCACCAGCAGACTCACGCCGAAAGCCACGGCACAGCCCACCAGAAGCACCACGATCTCATTGCCGTTGGGCAGACGCTCCATCAGGTACTTCACCAGCTTCAATGCACTGGCACCGGCCATGGTGGGGATCGCCAGGAAGAAGCTGAACTCTGCCGCCGCAGGACGGGACACCCCCAGCAAAATAGCGCCCAGAATGGTGGCACCGGAGCGGGATGTACCGGGGATCAGGGCGAGGCACTGGAATGCGCCGATCAGCAAAGCGGTGCGATAGTCGATTTCGTTGACATCGGTGATCCGGGGACGCAGACGCTTGTTCAGCCGCTCCACCACGATAAAGGCAACGCCGTAAATCACCAGCGTAATGGCAACCACTACAAAATTGTACAGGTGCTCGTCCATCCAGTCGTCTAAAATCAGACCCAGCACCGCCGAGGGCAGCACCGCAACGATCACCTTGCCCCACAAATTCCAGGTTTGCTTTTTCTGGATCTCGCCTTTTTTCTTGGAGAAGGGATTTAGCTTGTGGAAGAAATACACCAGCACCGCACCAATGGCGCCCAGCTGGATCACCACCTCAAACATCTCAAAAAAAGCGGCAGCGGCCTCTTTTCCGGAGGAAACGTTGAAGCTGACGAACTCCTCCAGCAAGATCATGTGGCCGGTGGAGGACACGGGCAACCATTCGGTGATGCCTTCCACGATGCCGAAGAGGATCGCCTTAAAAATTTCTGTAATCATCATATAACTCCTTTCCAGAGTGGATGTTTCCTATATCATACTCCGAAACCGCCGCATTTTCAAGCAGAATTTGCCACGGGAAATCCCCGTGGAATTTGACAATTTCACCAAGAGATGATATGATAAAATGCAACGATAAATGATTGTTTATAAACCTTCTCCCTGGGGAGAAGGTGCCTCCGAAGGAGGCGGATGAGGGGTGCATTGAGCAGAAAATCGCACATTAGACCCCTCATCAGTCAAAAATCAAAGATTTTTGCCAGCTTCCCCCCAGGGGGAAGCTCTACGCTAAACAATCCTTTACCAGATCATTCCGGAGGAATTTCTATGCAGCTATTTTACTACATTCTTACCATCGTGGGCATTGTGGCCGCCGATCAGGTGACAAAACTGCTGGTTTTGCAGAACATTCCCCTTTACGGCTCCGTGGATGCCATCCCCGGTCTGTTCCACTTCACTTATGTGCAAAATACTGGCGCAGCATTTTCCTCTTTTCAGGGAATGCGGTGGCTGTTTGTGGCGCTGTTCGTGATTCTCACCGCTGCACTGATCTTTGAATACTTCAAAAAGCCCATGCCCTTCAACAAATTCGAGCGTTTTTGCATCGCCGCCGTCTACGCCGGCGGTCTGGGCAACATCATCGACCGGGTGCGCCTGGGTTATGTGGTGGACATGATCGAGGTGGATTTCGTCCGCTTCGCCGTGTTCAATGTGGCGGATATTTTCGTCACCTGCGGCTGTATCGCCTTGGCGGTGAGCCTGATCTTCTTCAACAAGAATTTCTGGAAGGAAGAGAAAAAATGATTCTGGAAGCTGACCTTTCCGGGGAGCGGCTGGATGCCTTTTTGGCAAGATCCGTGCCGGGGCTGACCCGCAGTGCCGCTCAGAAATTGCTGGACGAAGGATGTGTTCTGCGCAACGGCCGCCCGGGAAAGAAAAATGACAAACTGAATCCCGGAGATGCCATCTCGGTCACCATCCCGGAGCCCAAAGAAGTGGACATTGTCGCCAAAGAAATTCCTTTGGACATCGTCTATGAGGATACCGATTTGTTGGTAATCAACAAGCCCAAGGGTCTGGTTGTGCATCCCGCCGCCGGCCATCAGGACGATACCCTGGTCAATGGCCTGCTGTACGCATTGGGCGATGATCTGTCCGGTATCAACGGCGAACTGCGCCCGGGCATCGTCCATCGGATCGATAAAGATACCTCCGGCCTGTTGGCGGTGGCAAAAAACGATCTGGCCCATACCATGCTTGCCAGCCAGTTGAAAGATCACACCATGGCGAGAACCTATGAGGCCATCGTCTGCGGCTCTTTCCGTGAGGACAGCGGTACCGTGGATGCTCCCATCGGGCGCCACCCCTCTGACCGGAAGAAGATGACCGTTACCCCTCGCAATTCCAAAAATGCCGTGACCCATTGGGAAGTGGTGCGCCGCTACCGGGGCTATACCCACATCCGTTGCCGGCTGGAAACCGGCCGCACCCATCAGATCCGTGTCCATATGGCCCACATCGGCCACCCGATTCTGGGTGACACGGTGTACGGACATAAAAAGCCGGAGCTGGGACAGTCCTCTCAGGTGCTTCACGCAGGCGCACTGTGCTTCCAGCACCCCCGTGACGGCCGCCCGGTGATGGTTTTCGCACCTCTGCCGGACTATTTTCAGGAAGTCCTGCAGAAACTGGAAAAAATGGAACGGTAAAGCCTTCCCCTTTGGGGAAGATGTCACCGCCGAAAGGCGGTGACGGATGAGGGGTATTCATAATGAAAAACAGCAAAATTGATATTCCTACTTGACAATTTGCAAAGGATATGTTAGAATCACTTAGCTGAATGACCTGCGGGTGTAGTTCAATGGTAGAACACCAGCCTTCCAAGCTGGATACGCGGGTCCGATTCCCGTCACCCGCTCCATAGAAATGCGCCAGTAGCTCAGCTGGATAGAGCAACTGCCTTCTAAGCAGTAGGTCGGGGGTTCG
>JAZONA010000047.1:0-9092 GCA_045654265.1 Faecousia sp. | reverse complement strand
GACCTGCACCTTTAGCTCAGTTGGTAGAGCAACTGACTCTTAATCAGTGGGTCCCGGGTTCGAGTCCCTGAAGGTGCACCATGGCCCGTTGGTCAAGTGGTTAAGACAGCGGCCTCTCACGCCGTTAACATCGGTTCGAATCCGGTACGGGTCACCAATTTTCCTCTTGACAGCACGCGTTGTTGGTGCTATAATTTCCTTGCTGTTAGAAGCCAAGAGGCTTTTGACATATAAAAGATGGGTCAAACCCATCCACATAGTTGGTATTGATTGTCGTGAGGGTCCACCTGTTCCCATCCCGAACACAGAAGTTAAGCTCACGTACGCCGACAATACTTGGCGGGCGACTGCCCGGGAAGATAGGTAATGCCAACATTCATATTCCTCTTTAGCTCAGTCGGTAGAGCGACGGACTGTTAATCCGCAGGTCGTTGGTTCGAGTCCAACAAGGGGAGCCAAAATCCCGGTCACGAAAGTGATCGGGATTTTTCTTTTTTTATCTCTTCACTCTTACCTAAAATAATGTACTGCACATTTTCCGCTTGTAAGGAGAACCAAAACCCCTTTTACCTATCTAACAAGTGTTTTATTCTCTAATAACTTCTGCTCGTCTAAATGAAATTTCTAAACGTTTTGTTTTACATTTAGCGGTATCAAATTTTAAATCTAATAAATAGTGGTCACCTTTTGTTACTATTTCATCTGATAACCACCAACCACCATTTAGTAAACTTATATCAAAATCACTTGTTTTAATTTTATAATTATAAAAACGGATTTCTGTAATATCTGCTTCAAACATAGCACCATCGCAATCGATTTTTAGTATTAGGCAATTGTCTCTCGGATTCCAATCTGATTCTTTTTTTGTTGCTGAAATGATATTAGCATCGTGAAGTCCGTGCTTCCAAAACCATTCAGGATAATTGTTTTGAGTTCTGCTCATTAAAATCACCTCATGAGTTTCATTATAGTTTAATGGATAGCGTTTTTCAAGTGATATTCCGACTATCATCGGAGTGATATTTTATTCGCCCTTAAACTGCCAAAGGCAATATCACTCGGCGGTAGCCGAATACAACTGTTGAGCGCCGCAAGGCAAATTAAACTGGCGTTGTATCCTTATGGGTACAACGCCTACGGTGTGGTTTTGTTATTTTCGATATATCGCTTGTAGAACTCAAAAGGCGACTCTTACCAAGTTGCCGGTGGACACTTACTACCGCAGTGGTTTTCTGCAGAAATTTAGTCCAACAAGGGGAGCCAAAAGAAACCACCCAATCGGGTGGTTTCTTTTTTTGTTCACATGCTGAAGTGAAATTTTTCTTGCTTAACGGGCCAGGCCGTTGTATCATAGATATGAGGTGATCAGCATGCTTTCAAGATTGTTTGGAAAGAAGTTTCATACCATTAGTCGCGCAGTGGTTATGTTTGGCTTGTTCTTTCTTATTGTATGTTCTCTTTCTGCTTGCGGAGTTGTTTCTTTTGAAGAGGGTAAGGCTGATCGGGAGAAGGTGGTTGATCTGATCCTCGATGGAAGCATGAACATCGCGGAAAATGGTGTGATTACACTTCCTACTGAAATGAAAGCCCTTTCCGACACCGGTGAATGCCAGATCGTAGAATTTAACGGCAGAAGTGCAATATACTTTTTTGAAGCATGCGGAATCCTGGGCGAGTCCAGTGGATATGTGTATGTCACAGACCGAATCTTTTGGAAGGATTATGTGAATGAGGACGTATACACAGGTACGCTTTATTGGTATGATGTTGAGCAAATAGAATCGAACTGGTATTCTGTAAAGACAGAATAAATGTAAGATTATTTCGGGGGGCGATTATGAAAAATAGACCTTGGGTTACAGGCATTATTGCAGTGACTTCACCGATGCCTTTATTTTGCTTCACCATACTCTGGAGTTGGGTCTGGACCTTCGGAATCGGCATGGGGCTTCTGGGATATGATGAAATTCCACAATGGCTTCTGATTTTTGCGTTGCTTCCTTTACTGATCAGTCCCGCATTAGGCGTTTTTGGCATCATCCATGGTGCTGTTAAAGCAAAGGAAAGATGTGCATGGCTGGGAATTCTGCTTTCGGTATTGTGCCTTGCAGAAAATTTTTTGTTGGTTTATGCAGTTCAATGTATAGGTAGTAGATATTAAAGGAGTTCATGTTAAATCATGTTCTAAATTACCCGGAGGGTACAATGAACATTATTCCATCGTTCTGCAGAAGGATAATAAGGTTTTTTGGGTCAATATGATTGCTGCGATCAATCCCTTTGTGCCCCGTGGCGTGGTTCTGGGTGGTGTATTTCATCCAGATCACCAACATCTCCGGCGCAGCGGGTGATTTCTTCGTGACTCTGAAATTCTCCTGGATGCCTAAGGACATCCTGATCAAAGACCACGGTGTGGGAATGACGGTGTATTCTCAGCAAAAATAATAAACAGGAGGGGCTTGCCCCTCCTATTTTCATGCCAACAGACCCCATTAAGAACAGGAAAAAAGGGTCGTTTTTCGCACCATTTCCGCAATTTTCACAAAATTGCCACCATCAACCGGATGATTTTTTGAAATTCTGAAAAAGTTGCAAAAAATGCAATTTTTTGATTGATTTTATTGGAAGTTTGCCGTACAATAGGTAAGCGAGCGGATTTTGACCGCCGTGATTGGTTTTGAGGTGATGGATATGCTGAATATCGTACTGGTGGAGCCTGAAATTCCCCAGAATTGCGGCAACATCGCCCGAACCTGCGCTGCCACCGGCAGCACACTGCACCTGATCAAGCCCCTGGGATTTGACATTTCCGAAAAGGCTGTGAAGCGTGCGGGGCTGGACTATTGGCACTTGGTGGATGTCCGGGTCTATGAAAACCTGGTTGACTTTTTCGAGAAAAATCAGGTTGACCAAATGTGGTGCCTTTCCACCAAAGCACCCCGGTGCTACACCGAGGCTGACTTTCAGGATGGGTGCTATCTGTTCTTCGGCAAGGAAACCAAGGGTCTGCCGGAGGATTTTCTGGAAGCTCATCGGGAAAGTTGCGTGCGCATCCCCATGCGCAGCGAAGCCCGGAGCCTGAACCTGAGCAATTCGGTTGCCATCACAGTATATGAAGCGCTGCGGCAGCAGGAATTTTCCGGTCTGCTGGATCATGGAAAAATGCGGGGCTGACCCCGATTATTTTAGGAGGAACTGTTATGAACTACAACAAGAAATCCATCGAAGATATCGACGTAGCTGGCAAGCGTGTGCTTTGCCGCTGCGATTTCAACGTGCCCACCAAGGGCGGCGTCATCACTTCCGACAAGCGGATCGTGGCTGCCATGCCCACTATTCAGTACCTGGTGGACAAGGGTGCTAAGGTCATCCTGTGCTCCCACATGGGCAAGCCCAAGGGCGAGTGGAAGCCCGAGCTGAGCCTGAAGATCGTTGCTGACCGCCTGAGCGAGCTGCTGGGCAAGGAAGTCATCATGGCTTCCGACGTTGCCGGTGAGGACTCCAAGGCTAAGGCTGCCGCTCTGAACAACGGCGACGTGATGCTGCTGGAGAACACCCGTTACATCAAGGGCGAGACCAAGAACGATCCCGAGCTGTCCAAGGCTCTGGCTGATCTGGCTGACATTTTCGACAACGACGCTTTCGGCACCGCTCACCGTGCTCACTCCTCCACCGCTGGTGTGGCTGACCACCTGCCTGCTGTCTGCGGCTACCTGGTGCAGAAGGAAGTTTCCATCATGGGCAAGGCTCTGGCCAACCCCGAGCGTCCCTTCGTCGCTATCCTGGGCGGCGCTAAGGTTTCCGACAAGCTGAACGTTATCAACAACCTGCTGGAGAAGGTGGACACCCTGATCATCGGCGGCGGCATGGCCTACACCTTCCTGGCCGCTAAGGGCTACGGCGTGGGCACCTCCCTGCTGGACGCTGAGAAGATCGACTACTGCAAGGAAATGATGGCCAAGGCCGAGGCTAAGGGCGTCAACCTGCTGCTGCCCATCGACACCGTCGTGGCTGCTTCCTTCCCCAACCCCATCGACGGTGAGGTTGAGGTCGAGACCGTTGATTCCTCCGCTATCCCCGCTGACAAGATGGGTCTGGACATCGGCGAGAAGACCCGTGAGCTGTTCGCCAATGCTGCCAAGAACGCCAAGACCGTCGTCTGGAACGGCCCCATGGGCGTGTTCGAGAACCCCACTCTGGCAAAGGGCACCATCGCTGTTGCTCAGGCTCTGGCTGATTCCGAGGCTATCACCATCGTTGGCGGCGGCGACAGCGCTGCAGCTTGCGAGCAGCTGGGCTTCGCTAACGAGATCACCCACATCTCCACCGGCGGCGGCGCTTCCCTGGAGTTCCTGGAAGGCCTGGAGCTGCCCGGCATCGCCTGCCTGCAGGATAAGTAATAAAGTCAATCCGCATCGATCGATGTGCATATATTAAGGAGAAATCGCAATGAATAGAAAGTACCGCAAGACCGTTATCGCTGGCAACTGGAAGATGAACAAGACTCCCAGCGAGACCAAGGAATTTATGACCACCTTCAAGTCCATCATGCCCAAGGGCCGCTGGTGCGACGTTGCTCTGTGTGTTCCCGCTGTCTGCATCCCTGCTGCTGTCCGCGCTATGCGTGAGACCCGCGTGGGCATCGGCGCTGAGAACTGCAATGCCAATGCTTCCGGCGCTTACACCGGCGAGCTGGCTACCAACATGCTGGTTGATGCCGGCTGCAAGTACGTCATCATCGGCCACTCCGAGCGCCGTGAGATGTACGGTGAGACCGATGCTGATGTCAATGCAAAGGTTCTGGCTGCTCTGAACGCTGGCTTGACCCCCATCATGTGCTGCGGCGAGACCCTGGCTCAGCGTGAGGCTGGCATCACTGCCGAGCACATTACCATGCAGTTCAAGCTGGGTCTGGCAGGTGTTCCCGAGGATAAGATCCGCAAGGTTATCATCGCCTACGAGCCCATCTGGGCTATCGGTACCGGCCTGACCGCTACCCCCGAGCAGGCTGAGGAAGTCTGCGAGATGATCCGCTCCGTCGTTCGCAAGCTGTACAGCTCCAAGAACGCCCGCGCCATCTCCATCCTGTACGGTGGCACCATGAACGAGAAGAACGCCTACGAGCTGCTGGCTCAGCCCGACATCGACGGCGGCCTGATCGGTGGCGCTTCCCTGGTTCCCGAGAAGTTCGTCAAGATCATCGAGGCAGCCAACCAGCCCACTGTGTAATTGAGTTAAAGGGGAGCAGTCACTGCTCCCCTTGATTCATATATCCTGCATTGAGGTGATCCGAATGCAAACCAAATTTTTGCCCGCCAATGGAGCGGAAACCGCTCAACTTGCTGCGGAAATCATAAAAAATGGCGGTCTTGTGGCCATTCCCACGGAAACGGTATACGGTCTGGGTGCCAATGGTCTGGACGAGAATGCCGTTGCGAAAATTTTTGAGGCCAAGGGTCGCCCTCAGGACAACCCCCTGATTCTCCACATCAGCGGCCCGGAGCAGATCGAGCTGTTCTGCCACCATATTCCCCAAAAGGCATACGATCTGGCGGAAAAATTCTGGCCGGGTCCTCTGACCATTGTCCTGCCTGCCAAGGAATGTGTGCCCAAGCGCACCACCGGCGGACTGTCCACCGTGGCGGTGCGTTGTCCGGATCACGATGCGGCACGGGAGATCATCCGCCTTGCGGGAGTACCCATCGCCGCACCCAGTGCTAATATTTCCGGCAAGCCCTCCACCACCACCGCTCAGCACGTGCTTCATGATCAGGATGGCAAAATCGACATGATCGTGGATGGCGGTGCCTGCCGTGTGGGCGTGGAGTCTACCATCGTGGATTTGACGGAGGAACGTCCCCGTCTGCTACGCCCCGGCGGCATCAGCCCCGAGGAGCTGATTGCCGTTTTGGGAGATTTGGTGGTGGATAAGGCTGTCACTGCTCAGATCGACAAGGACGAAGTGGTGAAAGCTCCCGGCATGAAGTACCGGCACTATGCCCCTTCCGAGCCGGTGGTCATCGTGGCCGGTAGTCGGGAAAAGGCAGCGCAGTATATCCACCGGCATTTTGAGCCCGGTGACCGGGTGCTGTGTTTTGAGGAGGAATTGCCCCTCTACGCCGATTGCAACCCCTTGTCCTACGGTCAGGAAGCGGACGTGAACACTCTCTCTGCAGGACTGTTCGGCGCTCTGCGGGAGCTGGATGACCCCAGTGTCCATCAGGTCTACGCCCGTTGCCCCGTGGGTGGCGGCATCGCCTATGCGGTGCAGAACCGACTGAAAAAGGCCGCGGCGTTCCACATTGTGGATGCGGAGGAGGAACTATGATCATCGGCATCACCGGCGGCACCGGCAGCGGTAAGACCACGTTGCTGGAATTGATCGAAAAACAAGGTGGTCTGGTTTTGGACTGCGATGCCATTTACCATGACCTACTTCGCACCGACAAAAGCTTGCTGACTGCCATCGAGAGCCGTTTTCCCGGCACCGTGGATAGCGGCACTTTAGACCGCAAAAAGTTGGGAAATATCGTATTTTCCGACGAATCTGCATTAAAAGATTTGAATATAATTACTCACTCTGCTATTCTTTCTGAGGTGGAGCGGCAGTTGCAAACCGCACCTGAACTGGCGGCTATCGATGCCATCGCTCTGTTTGAAAGCGGTTTGAGCCAGTTGTGCGATGTGACCGTGGCGGTCACCGCTCCCGGGGAAATCCGTATCCAGCGGCTCATAGCCCGAGAGGGAATCTCCGCCGAATACGCTCAAAAGCGCATCGCCGCTCAGCCCACCGATGATTTTTATCAGAAAAATGCAAACTATCTTCTGGTCAATGATGGCTCTCTTGCGGATTTCAGACGTAAATGCCTTGCATTTTTCGCAGATTTGGGTATAATAAAATAAACGATTACCCCCAAAAGGAGGAACCCTTATGACCAATGAAGAACTGAGAGAATCTCTGCTCATTTCCCCCAAGAACGGCTACACCAAGCTGACTGCTCAGCAGCGGGAGGAGATGGAGGGTTACTGCAAGCGCTACGCCGCTTTTATGGATGCCTGCAAGACCGAACGCGAGGCCACCCTCTGGGCTGTGGACACCGCTGAAAAGCATGGCTTTAAGCCCCTCACCGCCGGTATGACCCTGAACCCCGGCGACAAGGTTTACTACAACAACCGGGACAAGAGCATCCTGCTGGCCGTCATCGGCAGCGAGAGCCTCGCCAAGGGTGCCAATATCTGCGCTGCCCATGTAGACAGCCCCCGTATGGACCTGAAGCCCAACCCTCTCTATGAGGATTCCGAAATCGCCTATTTCAAGACCCATTACTACGGCGGCATCAAGAAGTACCAGTGGCCTACCGTTGCGCTGGCTATCCACGGTGTCATCTGCCGTAAGGACGGCTCCAAGGTCACCGTCACCATCGGTGAGGACGACAACGATCCCATTCTGGTGGTTTCCGACCTGCTGCCCCACCTGGCTGCCGACCAGATGAAAAAGACTCTGGCTGAAGGCATTGCCGGTGAGCAGCTGAACGTGATTTTGGGCACCGAGCCTCTGGAAGGCGAGGGCAGCGATCTGGTGAAGCTGCACATCATGAAGCTGCTGAACGAGAAGTACGGCATCATCGAGTCCGACTTCCTGTCTGCCGAGCTGTGCATCGTTCCCGCCGGCAAGTGCCGTGAGGTGGGTCTGGATCGGAGCCTGCTGGGTGCCTACGGTCACGATGACCGTGTCTGCGCCTACGCCGAGATCGAGCCCCTGCTGGACATGGGCACTCCCAAGCACACCGCCGTGTGCATCCTTGCTGACAAGGAAGAGATCGGCTCCGTTGGCGTGTCCGGCATGCTGAGCCAGGTGTTTGAGTACTTCATGGAAATGCTCTGCGACAGCCAGAATGTGAAGCTGACTGAGTGCTTCGCAAACTCCTTCTGTCTGTCCGCTGATGTATCCAACGCCTTTGATCCCAATTTCCCCGAAACCTGCGACCGCCGGAACAATTCCATGCTGAATTACGGCGTTGCCATCTGCAAGTACACCGGTTCCCGTGGCAAGGGCGGCGCATCCGATGCATCCGCTGAGGCCATGAGCCATGTGCGTACCACTCTGGAGAATGCCGGTGTCATCTGGCAGATCGCCACTCTGGGCAAGGTGGATCAGGGCGGCGGCGGTACCGTGGCGGCCTATATGGCCAACCGGAACATCGTCACCGTGGACGCCGGCGTGCCGGTGCTGAGCATGCATGCACCCATGGAGTTGGTGAGCAAGCTGGACTGCTATATGACTATGTTGGCCTGCAAGGCTATTTATGAAGCATAAGGAGGAATAAACAATGGAAAACAACGAGATCCTGCAGGAGGAAGAAACCAACCTGCTGACCCTCACCGATGAAAACGGTGCGGACACCACCTTCGAGTATCTGGACGTGATCGAGTATCAGGGCACGGAGTATCTGTTCCTGCTGCCCGTGGACGATGTGTCCGGCGAGATCCTGATCCTGGAGATCGAGCCCGTGGACGAGGAGAATGAGAACTATCTGTCCATCGACGACGAGAAGCTCCTGAACGAAGTCTACGACGTGTTCAAGGAGAAGTACAAGGATATCCTGACTTTCGAAGAGTAAGCATTAGCGCCGGGGCAACCGCCCCGGCGCTTAAAGCTTCTTCAAAGTGAGAAAGAAGGCGCCGGTGCGATGCACCTGCGCTTTTATTATATGAAATTAGGCCTTCTCCAGAGCCAGGGTACGGGTGGTCAGGTCGCAGACCTCGGAGGGTCCAAAGTACTGGATAGCACCGGGGTAGACGAAGCAGGTCTCCTCAGCCCACAGCTCGCGGTTGGCGCAGAAGAACTTGAAGGGAGCGCCCTCCAGCTCAACCAGAGCCTTGCGGATAACAGGCTTATCGGCACCGTGGCGGCGCTCGATGTTCATCATCTTAGTGATGGGCATACCGCCGGCAACCCACTCATCAGCGGGCTTGGACAGGTTGGAAACCTTGGACAGGTAGCCGGTGTAGCCGTACTGGATCAGCATAGCGGCGTTGTAGCCCAGGGAGTAGCAGTAGTCAGCATCGAAGTTGGAGGGGAAAGCGCA
>JAZONA010000046.1:0-4029 GCA_045654265.1 Faecousia sp. | reverse complement strand
TGACCTGACGGCCGTAGCAGATGCTGCCATCTGCCAGCTCCACGTAGATGCAGAAGTAAATGGTATCACCCAGGTTCTGGGCGGGAATACCCTCGGTGGAAACGAAGTACAGACCGTCATCTTCGCTGAATGCGCCACCGGGGATCACAGCATCAGCAGTGGAAATATCCACAACTTCGGGCTGCTCAGTCCAGGTGATCAGGCCCATCTTATCGAAGGCGATGTCCTGATCCAGGGAGAAGAACACGTTCATCTTAACGGTGTCCTCCAGGGACAGGTTGGGGTACTTCAGGCCGATGGTGGGCGGGACAATCTCGATCTCCTGCTTCTCACCACAGCCGGTGCAGACGCCGCCCACGAAGTTGTGGATG
Organism: Faecousia sp.; assembly: GCA_045654265.1. GTDB lineage: Bacteria > Bacillota > Clostridia > Oscillospirales > Oscillospiraceae > Faecousia. Next base: position 3,658 of record JAZONA010000046.1, on the reverse strand, counting down.
TACTCGCCTTCCTCGTTGGTGTAGGTGACAGAGCCGGTAGCGCAGTTGGTCAGCTTGTACACGGTCTTGCCGCTGAGAGCGGGCATGCCGGTGCCGCAGGTCTGGAACCAGCTCTGAGTGCCATCGGTAACACCCTTGTTCAGCAGGTAGGCGATCTCACCGCTAGCCAGTTGAGCAGCGGTAGCCTCGGTAGCGCCGTAGGTAGAGGAGAAGGTGCCGGTCACATTATAATAGAAGTTGTTGCTAATGCTGGAGCCGTTGCCGCCCAGAGGAGCAGCGTAGAACTCATGCCAGGGGCGATAGGTTTCGCCAGCGGGGATGGTCATATCGCCGGTCTTGTCAACGATCTTGCAGTTCACAGCGAAGCAGTTGTACACATAGCCGCTGCCCTCGCCGGCGATGGCACCCACATAGACCCGGCGGGAAGTCAGAGCGACGGGGTTGGTGGTATAACCGGTGATGGTGCAGTCCTTAGCGAAGCAGTTAATGACAGTAGAAGTGGAAGCATAACCCACGATGGCACCAGCATTTGCACCGGTAGCGGTGACGTTGATGACACCCAGGTTCTGGATGAGAGCCATCTCAGCGTAACCAATCAGACCAACGCTGTCATTGCCAGCGACGGTGAAGTTGGAGATGGTGTGGCCGTTACCCTCGAAGCGGCCCTGGTAAGCCAGAGAATCGCTGCCGTTCTTCAGGTAGTAGCCGATGGGAGTCCAAGTAGCGCCCTTCAGGTCGATGTCAGCAGTCAGACGAGCGTTGAGCGTGGTCTCACCGGCATTGACGCGGTTTGCGAAAGCCAGCAGCTCAGTAGCGCTGGAGATATCGATGAAGTCGATATGATCGGCTTCCTTACCGCAGACGTAGCATCTGCCAGCGGCGTACTTGTGGCCCTTTGCAGGGATAACGGTGACCTTCTTTCCTTTGCAGAACAAGCAGGTCTCGGTGTAGGAGCCGTCCTTCTCGCAGGTAGCGGAGACGGTAGTACCGCCAAACCAGCGGTGAGAGCAGGTATCAACCTCGCCGCAGCGGCTGCAGACGCCGTTGACCATATCGTGCCCCAGAGAGTAAATGGTTTCAGTCCGGGTGCTCTTACACTTGGTGCAGGTGTAGGTCTTAACGCCGCTGGTGGTGCAGGTGGCCTCGGTGGTCACAACACCGTCGTCCCAGCTATGGTCAGTGCAGGGCTCAGTAGCGCCGCAGACGGTGCAGGTACCGCCAACATAGTTGTGGCCGGCAGACTTGATGGTCTCGGTCTTGGTGTCATTACACAGAGAGCAGGTGTAGGTCTTAACACCGTCAGTGGTGCAGGTAACTTCCTTGGTGATCACACCGTTGTCGTAGATATGGTTGCAGGTGGAGTAGTAGGACCACTCGCCGTTGTAGTAGTTCTTACCCTGGGGAATGGTCAGATCGCCGGTCTGGGCGCTGCCATTGTTGAAGATAACATACTGGGCATCGGCGTTGATGGCCAGGCTGTAGAGATTGCCCTCCACCTTCTCCATGGCGTTGCCGGGCCAAGGAGCCATGTTGGTGTCGGAATCAGACCAGAAGTAGATATTGACGTTGCTCCAGCCGTTGGTGTTCTCATAGTAGATCACCAGCAGAGTTTCGCCACAGTTGGTGCAGGTGTTACCGGCGAAATTATGACCGGTAGCAGTAACAGCGCCTACCTGGCTCTCACCGCACAGAGTGCAGGTGTAGGTCATTACACCGTTTTCGGTGCAGGTTGCGGCCTTGGTGACAGTGCCGTCGTCCCAGCTATGGGTGCAAGCACCCACATAAGTAGACCATGCGCTGGTGCCATAGTTGTACAGATCAGCATCAGAGGGGATGGGCAGGTCACCGGTCTGGGCGCCGCTGCCGTTGTTGAAGATAACAAAGGTAGCATCCGCAGGAAGGGTGAAGCTGTAAATGTTACCTTCCACCTTGGTCATGGTGTCACCGGGCCAGGTGGTCATGGAGGTGTTGGAGCTAGACCAGTAATAGATCTTTACAGTGCTCCAACCGGCGGTATTTTCAAAATACAGCACGGTACCTGCAGGGGAGGTGGCGGCCAGCGCAGGAATCGTGCCCAGCGCCATGGACAGCACCAAAAGCAGGCAAAGAATGGTTTTTGTCATTGCTTTCATGGTAAGTTTCTCCTTTTTTTAGTTTACGATCGAATTATATAATATGTAATGCGTTTTGTCCACAAATAATATGATAAAAATGAAAAAAGAATGTGCAGAATGGACAATTACTTAATAAGGAAAATGTATTTGCGTATTGGTTTGATTTTGGAAAAAAGCATGATCAGCAGAATGCTGATGCCAACGGAGCTGACTTCCAAAAACAAAAGCTTGCACCAGTAATACCAACCGCTCATGGTTACAATCTTTGTCAGGATTGTCATGATCACGATATGCAGGAAATAAATAGCGAAGCTGATACGGGAAATATAATTGATGGGCTTCTCGACCTTTGTGCATAGATGTGCGGTTCGGCGGATAAATTCAAAGGTGAAAACAGCGCAGAAAAGCATGATAGGGAAATCGTGGGCTACAAGGTAATTAGCCGGTTGCGCATAGGCAAAAAGCTGGAAGCCGCAGCACAGCAGGAATGTACCCAGCGCCAGAACGCCGATGACCCAAGTTTTCCATTTTGCGAGAAGCCCTTTATTTATATAGTAACCAGCCAGCACATATAAATAGAAGAAGGAGAATAAATACGATTCCAACACTGCGGACGCCAGCGGCTCACCACCCAACAGCACGATGAAATTGCTGATGGCAGGAATGACCATGCTGTTCATAAAGACAATAATTGCCGGAATCCAGAGCCACTTGCCGCCAAGTGTCAGTTTATCCTTAGCAAAAATCAGTATTGGCAAAGTGGCATACAAGCACAGAATCATGGGCATATACCACATGCTGCTGAAAGTAGTTTGGTCGATGAAGCACATGGTTTTTGCCATACCCAAAAGCGCTTGCCCAATGCCAGTGTTCTTGCCCAGTTCGGGCAATGTCATCAGCCAGTAGATCAGAAAATACCAAATCTCGGCGGTGATGAACATACTGAGCAGATTGTGCTTGTAAAAACGACGCACATCTTCCTTGGTTTCCATCCTTTTGTTGAGAATCAGTGCACCGGTGATCATTAAAAACAGTGGCACACCAATGCGGCTGAACACGGTGATGACAGTCTTGAACAGGGTGGAAGCAAAAGCAATACGGAAGAATTCTCCCATTTGGTTATTGTAATTGTCGTAGCTACGATTGACGGCGTGGTTCAGGCTGATAGAGATTATGGCCATTACCCGTGCCGCATCCAAATACAAAGATCGGCCTTGCTTGACGGTTTGCATCCGCAACACTCCTTTCGTAAAAATTATAACATTTCAGGAAATGCTTGTAAAGCCGGAAAACAAATGGAGCGGTAAATGATTGTTTGGTGGGCGTGGCCTGCAGCAAGATGCGTTCTGAACCTGCGTGGTGGACGATTACCGCCCAACCGAGCACGAGAATGTCAGCCTGCACTGCCGGCAAACAATCATTTACACGAGTAATGGTTGAAACTGATAACCTGCAATGGCAGCCTCCAGGGTGGGGAGGATTTTGCTAAAATCAGCAACAAGGGAAGTGGGTTTTCCGTGTGGATCATCCTGCCCGAAGGGAAC
>JAZONA010000045.1:0-16399 GCA_045654265.1 Faecousia sp. | reverse complement strand
CTGATTGTACCACGAAACCTCGGTAGAGTGTTGATAAACCCGCCTGAAAGCCACTCTACTGCTGGTAGAGTGGCTGTAAAGCAGTAGGAGAGTGTACGAAATGCACAAAAACGGATGTGAAAATTCGTTACCCGTTAGAGTATATTTACAATAAATTTATATCCTTTTTAGGAAGATATGTGCTATAATAGCAATAGGAGCAGCAAGGAGCTTGTTACTCGGATTGATGACTAAAAGGAGCTACCATGAACAATATTTTGTTTTTTTTGATGCCTAAAGCCATGTGTGCGTATTTATATGATGACTATTCTCTCCGTCAGGCGCTGGAAAAAATGGAAACCGCCGGCTATGCGGCGCTGCCTATCCTCACCCGCAAGGGCGAGTACCGTGGCACTCTCACCGAAGGCGACCTGCTTTGGGGCTTGAAGAATATGTGTGGTATGGATATGCGCCAGGCGGAAGCCCAGCGGATCATGGAGATTTCCCGGCGGAAGGATAATGTTCCGGTTCGGGTGACCACTTCCATGTATGATCTGGTGGATCGTGCCAGCACCCAAAACTTCGTTCCCGTGGTGGATGACAAGGGAGCCTTCATTGGTATTGTAACCAGATCTGCCATCATTAAGTACTGCAAGCAGCAATTGTTCCCGGAGGATTGATCGAAAAAGGCGGCTACCCAGCCGCCTTTTTTGTGTGTACACCCACTAATTCGCCGATTTTATGCACTTTTTTGGATAGAATACCAGTTGTAAATTCGCTGCATCCGTTATATAATAACTTGGATATACCCAACGAAATACATCGGAGGATGTTTCTATATATGGACAATCGTAATCAATTGATCAAGCAGTACATTCAGCCAGGACGCCGGGTGCATCTTGTGGGCATCGGCGGCGTATCCATGCGGCCTCTGGGTTTGGTACTCAAGGGCATGGGTCTGGAAGTCACCGGCTCTGATATGAATTCTTCTGTTTCCACCGACGAGCTGATCAGTCAGGGTATTCCTGTTGCCATCGGTCATCGGGAGGAAAATATTGTTGGCGCAGATTGCATCATTCGTACCGCCGCTGCTCATAACGACAATCCGGAAATTCAGGCTGCCCGTGCCGCCGGTATCCCCATTTTCGAGCGGGCGCAGGCTTGGGGCGTGATCATGCAGGCGTACAAGAACGCCATCTGCTTCTCCGGCACCCACGGTAAGACCACCGCTACTTCCATGATGACCCACATCCTCATGGCGGCTCAGTGGGATCCCACTGTCATGATCGGTGGCTACCTGCCCATTCTTCACGCAGGTCACCGAGTGGGTCATGGCGATACCATCGTGCTGGAAAGCTGCGAGTATTGCAATTCCTTCCTGAATTTCTATCCCACCTTGGCGGTTATTTTGAACATTGAGGAAGATCACCTGGACTATTTCAAGGATCTGAAGGAAATTGAGCAGTCCTTCCATCGGTTCGCGGAGCTGGCCACCGACCGGATCCTTGCCAATGGCGACGATGCCAACACTGTGGATGCTCTGGAGGGTATGGACTATGTGACCTTCGGTCTGGGTGAGCATAACCGCATCCGGGCAAAGAATGTGTCCGGCGATTGGCACAGCTTTGATGTGGTCTGCGACGACGAATATTACTGCCACCTGAATTTGCAGGTTCTGGGCAAGCACAATTTGATGAATGCGCTGGCGGCTGTTGGTGCCGCATGGCTGTTGAACATCCCCGGTGAGGATGTCAGTCGTGGTCTGGCAACCTTCGTGGGTGCTGACCGCCGACTTCAGAAGAAGGGCGTATACAACGGCGCTCTGGTGTATGACGATTATGCCCACCATCCCGGTGAGTTGGCTGCCACCATTGAGGCGGTACGTTCCATGAATCCGGAGCGCATCGTTCTGGCATTCCAGCCCCACACCTATACCCGTACCAGCGCCCTGTTTGACGATTTCGTCCGTGAGCTGAAGCAGGCAGATCATGTGGTTCTGGCGGAGATCTATGCCGCCCGTGAACGGAACACCGTGGGTATTTCCTCCCGAGATCTGCAGGCACAGATCCCCGGCAGTGTCTATTGCGAGACTCTGCCCGAGGTTACTGAGTATTTGTGCTCCATCGCCAAACCCGGTGACGTGATCCTGACGGTGGGTGCCGGTGATATTTACAAGGCCGGCGAAGCAATGTTGAAGGAATAATTAGGAATACGAGGCGATTTCTATGAAAAAATTGAGTATTTGCGTCCTGTTTGGCGGCATGAGCCCGGAGCATGCGGTTTCTCTGCGCTCTGCAGAATCTGTGCTGAATAATATGGATGCGGAAAAATACAATATCTTCCCCGTGGGCATTACCAAAGAGGGCGACTGGATCCTCTACGGCGGCACCGATTATGCTGCTTTGCCTACCGGCCGGTGGCTGGAGCATCCGGATAACCGCCGGTGTGCCATTTCCCCGGTGCGTGGTCAGGGCTTGCTGAGCTTTGAGGGCGACTGCGTGGTTCGGGAACGGATCGATGTGGTGTTCCCGGTGCTTCACGGCGAAAACGGCGAGGACGGAGCTATGCAGGGTCTGCTGCAGTTGGCCGGTATCCCTTATGTGGGCCCCCATGTTTCTGCTTCCGCTGTGTCCATGGATAAGACTTTAACCAAACTGGTTGCCGATAAGGCCGGGGTGACTCAGGCTGCATGGCATCTGGTGCGCCGCTCCGATCTGGATGGCAAGGTGGAGAACACTTTGGATGCTCTGGAGAGCCGTTTTGCTTACCCCATGTTCGTCAAGCCTTCCGGTACCGGCTCTTCTGTGGGTGTGTCCAAGGCTGCTGACCGGGATGCGCTGCTGAAGGCGTTGCAGGAAGCTGCCCGTTTTGACGATAAGATCCTTGTGGAAGAATTCATCCGTGGCCGGGAGGTGGAGGTTGCTGTTATGGGCAATGAAAGCCCCATGGCCTCTGTCTGTGGCGAGATTGACGCCGGTGCGGATTTCTATGATTATGAAGCGAAATATGTTACCGACACCTCTACCGCCTATATTCCTGCTCGTATTGACGAGAATGTGGCTGAGCAGGTTCGGGAGGCGGCGGTGAAGATCTACAGTGCCATTGGCTGTCAGGGCCTGAGCCGTGTGGATTTCTTTGTAACCTTTGATGACAACCGGGTGATCTTCAATGAGATCAACACGCTGCCTGGATTTACCTCCATTTCCATGTACCCCAAGCTGTTTGATGCCAGCGGCATTCCCTACGGTCAGCTCATCGATGAGCTGCTACAGCTGGCTCAGGAGGCATAACATGAAGCAAACTGTGGTTTTGTCCATCCGGGGCTGCCAGCGCTATGAGGAGCAGGAGCCGGAGGTCATTGAGCTGGTCACCGAGGGTGTTTTGGAAAATCGGGACGGCGGTTGGGATATTTCCTATGAAGAAAGTGACCTGACCGGTTTGGCAGGGGTCACCACCACCTTCCGTGTGGAGGGTAAGACCATCACCCTGACCCGTACTGGCAAGCTGCATTCTCAAATGGTGTTTCAGGAGGGGATGCTCCATGAATCCCTGTATCAAATGGAGTTTGGCGCACTGATGATTGCGGTTTGCGCCAAGGAAGTCAACTATAAGCTGACGGAGCAGGGCGGTACCATTGATCTGATTTATGGCATTGACATTGAGCAAAGTCAAGGTGGCATCGTAGAATACCATCTGGACATTCGAGCAAAATAAACGCACCGGGCGTGACGAATTTTCGTCACGCCCGGTTTAATTTTACATGGATTGGATAAACTTCAATAGTGCGTCCAGATCACCCTGGGGATAAGAGGTAATATCCTTACCGTCCTTGTTGATCAGACAGCCGGTGATGAGAAACACCTGCATGCCCAAGGTTTCCGCAATCAGATCTTCCGTGGCATCGTTGCCTACCATCAGGCACTCCTCCGGTTTGGCACCGATTTGTGTCAGAATATCCCGGTAGTAATCGGGATTGGGCTTGCAATGGCGGCTGTTTTCATAGGTGGTGTACAGCAGAAAATCCGCCTGATCCAGTCCGGCCCAGCGCATCCGGTTTTCCGTGGCGATGGCAGGGAACAGGGGGTTGGTGGCGAGTAGGACAGTGTAGTTCATCTGCTTCAGGGTCTTGATCAAAGGTCCGGCTTTGGGATCAAAGCCGCAGGAGGTGTGTAAACTGGGAAAGGTAGTATGGTAGAATTCGTCGAAAAATGGCTCCCATTTCCGGGCATCATCCCCATAAACTGTGGCAAAATGTTTCCAAAACACCTCTTCGTTGGTGGCACTTCCGTCGTTTTGGAACATGGCACCGGTGGAATGCCAGATGGTTTTTGCCAGCTTCTGCGGTTCAAAGCCATGGGGAACCATGTGCTTACACAAGCCGCCAATATAGGTCTTAATAAAAATATCCTGATCCATAGGCAGCAACGTGCCGTCCAGATCAAAGAAAATATATCGAATGGACATAAGACTTCCTCACTTCTTGCAAACTCAACATATTATATCCGGATAATACACAGAAGTCAAAGAAATTTTGGAGGTACGGTATGATTCTTGCAATTTTGCTGTCGATTTTGTTGGGTGCGGTGCTGACTGCCAGTTATTGGGCTTATCGGGTGGCGTTTTATGTGCCTCGAAATTATCAGGAGGATATTTACGAAATGCCCCGAGGGGCACAGAGTCCACAGCATCAGGAAAAAATGCGTTCCTGCATCAAAAAACTAAACGATCTGCCCTACGAGAGCGTAACCATTACATCCCAGGACGGAAAGACCCTCTTCGGTCGCTACTACCATACCCGGGATGGTGCGCCGGTGCAGATCCAGTTTCACGGCTATCGGGGCAGTGCCATGCGGGATTTCTGCGGCGGTACGCCTCTTGCACGGAATTTGGGGCACAATGCGTTGGTGGTGGATCAGCGTTGTCACGGGCGCAGTCAGGGACACACCATTACCTTCGGTATACGGGAGCGATATGATGTCCAAAGCTGGGCGAATTATGCGTATCATCGGTTTGGGCCCAATACACCGCTGATTCTTTCCGGGGTGTCCATGGGTGCTTCCACAGTGCTGATGGCATCCAGTCTGAAAATGCCGGAAACGGTGTGCGGCGTAGTTGCGGACTGTCCGTATTCTTCTCCCCGGGACATCATTTTGAAGGTGGCAGGGGAGATGGGACTGCCCCAAAAGCCTGCGGGCTGGCTGTGTCTTTTGGGGGCAAGGCTTTACGGCCATTTTTCGGTGGGGGATGCCAGCGCTGTGGAGGCGGTAAAGGGTACAAAACTGCCCATTTTGCTCCTCCATGGAGAGGATGACCAGTTTGTGCCATGCCGCATGAGCCGGGAAATTTACGCCGCTTGCGGTTCAGATAAGGAGTTGGTGACTTTCCCCAATGCAGGGCACGGCATGAGTTATCTGGAGGATCCGCAACGATATGAGGCGGCGGTGAGCAGATTTTTGAAGCATTGCATCGAAACCTGCAGAGCATAAGCACCGGGATGCTGAAAAAAGCATCCCGGCTCTTGCATTATGTGAAAAAATGGGGTAAAATATCAAAAATAGTGAAATTTGGAGGTACTATGGAAAAGATCACAAGTTTTACCATCGATCATATCAAGCTGCAGCCGGGACTGTACGTTTCCCGGAAAGACAAGGTCGGCGCAGAAACCATCACCACCTTCGACCTGCGGTTGACCAGCCCCAATGATGAGCCGGTGATGAACACGGCGGAGATTCACACCATGGAGCATTTGGCGGCCACTTTCCTGCGTAATGATCTCCAGTGGAAGGATCGTGTGCTATATTTTGGTCCTATGGGCTGCCGTACCGGTTTTTATTTGTTGCTGGCAGGCGACTTGACCTCTCAGGATGCGTTGCCGTTAGTCACCAACTGCTTCAAGTTTATTGCAGATTTTACCGGGGAGATTCCCGGCGCCAGCGCAAAGGACTGTGGCAACTACCTGGACATGAATTTGCCCATGGCCAATTACTGGGGGCGCCGCTATGCAGCGCTGCTTGAAAATATCACCCCGGATCGCCTGATTTATCCGGAGTAAGGAGAAAACTATGATCAAATTGGGAATCATCGGCGCTATGGAGCAGGAAGTAGAAACCCTGCTGGCGCAAATGGAAGATAAGAAGTCCGCTGTTCGGGCTGGAAGCACATTTTACGAAGGTAAACTGGCCGGACTGGACGTAGTTGTGGTGCAGTGCGGCATCGGCAAGGTTAATGCGGCGCTGTGCGTACAGATTCTCTGCGATTGCTATGGTATCACCCATGCGGTGAACACCGGTATCGCCGGCTCTCTGTGTAACGAGCTGGACATCGGCGATCTGCTGGTGAGTGTGGATGCTATGTATCACGATTTTGACTGCGTACATTTTGGCTATCCCATGGGCAAGGTGCCCGGGATGGATGTGGTGGCATTCCCGGCGGATGAAACAATGATCGCACTTGCCACTCAGGCGGCAGAATCTGTCCATCCCGGTCATGTCCGTCAGGGCCGAGTCGCCAGCGGTGATCAGTTTGTGGCTGATAAGGGTCTGAAGGATACCATTATTGCCAATACCCAGGGCCTTTGCACGGAAATGGAGGGCACCGCCATCGCCCAAACGGCCTACCAGAACAAGATCCCCTTTGTGATCCTGCGGGCTATTTCCGATAAGGCGGACAACAGTGCAGAAATGGATTATCCCACCTTTGAGCGCATCGCCGCACACCGCTGTGCAGCAGTGACGGTGAAGCTGGCTGCTGCCCTGAAAGGAGATAGTCTGTGAGCAGTTTTTCTCACCTAAAGGCTTACAACGGCAGTAAGCCCTACATATTTATTTCCTACGCCCATGCAGATTCCCCCCGGGTGCTTCCGGTGGTGGAAGCTATGCAGAATCAGGGATTCCGTATTTGGTTTGATATGGGCATCGAGGCGGGTACAGAGTGGTCAAACAATATTGCGAAGCACCTGCGGGAATGCGACGCTTTTTTGTTTTTTACTTCTAAAAACAGTGTAGCATCGGAGAATTGCCTGGACGAGGTGGCTTATGCCAAGAGCCACATGAAGCCCTCTTTGATGATTTTCCTCGAGGATGATGTGATCCTGCCGGAAGGAACTGAAATGCAGACCGCCCGATTCCAGCGGATGTATCTGACTCGCCACAGTTCTTTGGAAAGTGCGGTGGAGAAGATCACAGAGGCGCCGATTTTGCTGCTTTGCCGGGATGAGCTGGCGATTGTTATGGATGCGCCGCTCCCGCCAAAAGTCCCGAAGCCCTACGTTCCCAGTAAAAATAAGCACCCAAAGAAGTTGGGGCTGTGGATCGGGTTGGGTGCAGGCGCGCTGGCGCTTGTGGGTGCTGTTTTGCTGATTGTTTTGCTCAGCAGCGGCAATTCTGCGCCTAATGAAATGGCGCCTGGCAATAATGCCACTAACCCTATTTTGCAGACAAAGCCCAATGAATCAGGAACTCTGACACTGTCTGAGAATTTGGCGGACTTTACGTTCCTTCTGGAAGATAAGGTGTACCAGCTTCCCATGGAGCCTGCGGCTTTTACCAATGCCGGCTGGGAACTGGATATTCAGGGGGCTGCAAAGCTGGGCGGACTGGCGTATCGGGAAGTGACTGCGAAAAAGGGTGAGTATCACTTTAGGGTGGAGTTGTTTAACCCTTCCGGCAATGCACAGGAGCTGAGCCGGTGCGTGGTGTCCGGTGTGACGGCGGACCCGGAGGGCTGTCCCTGGTTAGCGGTGTCCATGCTGTTTACCGGAAAATCCAAAACCTCAGAGGTGTTGGATGCCTTTGGTATGCCGCAGCAGCGCTACGATAACGATTTTGCTTCTGTGTTGGAATACGCATTCGGTGACAATCGGGTGGTATTCAGCACACCGGAAAACTCAGGGGAATATTCTTATGCGCATTATGTTAAAATGTATCGTCGGGATATTGAGCCTGAAAAGACCGAAACCAGTACCTTGCGTCCGGCATATTTGGATGACTATGTTGCACCGAATGCATTGGGCGATGACCTAAAAACGGGATTTTTTGAGCTGGATGGCGTGGTGTATGCTATGCCCGCACCGGTAAGTGCGTATTTGGAGAATGGTTGGAGCATCGAATCCGGTCCCGGCTATGTGCCTGCCTATGGGGAGGCAAGTATCAGTCTGAAGCAGGGGAATATGTCCGTAAATATGAAGATCAGCAACAATTCCGATCTGCAGGTGCTGCCGGAGAATTGCCAAGTCACCATGCTTTCGGCATACACAAGCGAAAACGTATTTGTGAAGCTTCCCAACGGTTTGACTTCCCAGAGCTCCGCCAAAGAAGCGGAGGATGCTATGACTCCCTATTGCCAGGAGGATGAAATTCGTAAATCTGATGGCGTCACCACATATTGGGTGTCTTTGGACAACGATTTGCGTGCGATCTCCGTCACTGTCATGGGAATAGATGATAAGGTGTTTGTCATCGATATTCTCAGTTAATAAATGTGCAGACCAATTTTGGTCTGCACATTTTCTATGTGTGGAAAATGTTCTGGATCCCAGGCTCGAGAATTTGGGTTGTAGATTCGCCAAAAAGCTGTGTAAGCAGTTCGTATTCGGTGATACTGCCGTGGGGCACGGACCATGCGCCGGCATCGGTGCCGGGAGCGATCATGCCGCCGAGGTTTACATAATGCAATAAAATTTCCAAGGCATTATCTAAAATTTCCGCCACCGCCTTTTCGGGAAAACGTCCTGTGCCCCGCAGATTTCCAACGGTGGACAAGGTTGGCACCCAAATCGTGCCGTTTTCTGCCATGGCCGCCAGCGCATCGCCATCCGGATATGCGCCATGTTCAATGCTATCCACTCCAGCCTCAGCGGCGGCTTCCATGGTTCGGGCGCCGTTGGCATGGGCCATTACGGCGAAGCCCTCCTCGTGGGCGATGTGGATTAGTTCCCGAATCTCAGCTTTCGGTAAAGGCGGTTCGGTGAGAACGCCAAAAGCGTGAAAATCCATCAGTCCGGAAATCATGATTTTAATAAAATCACCGCCTAATCGCCGGGTTTCCTGCACCAAGGCGGAAAATTGCGCCATATTTCCATAGCTCTTTCCAATGAACCCACCATAGTGGCCCGCCTTGCAAAGAGGTGCCAGGGGGGTACTGTAGACAATGCCATACTCCGGTGCTAAAGACCTTGCAGCGGCACCTACGCCCCATCGGTCGCCGCCGTCCCGAAGATGGGTAAAGCCTTTTTCCTGATACGTTCGCAATTGTTGGCGAATCCAGGGAATATTCGGTCCGTCCTTGTGCCGTGCAATGGCATTTTTCCAGTCCACGCCGTCTAAAACCATGTGAATATGGCAGTCGACCATGGGATCACATCCTTTCCACTTCAGTATAGCAAAGCTTTCCAAAATTGTAAACTTTTTTCTGCCCCTTGCCATACTGTAAGGGGTGTGGTACAATAAAAGATACGAAATTCTCTTCAGAAGGAGGAATACAATCCAATGATTCGACGTTTGGCCCGGTGTGTCCGGGAATACAAATGGATCGCGCTGATCAGCCCGCTGGCTATGATCGGCGAAGTGTTTATGGAAGTACAGATTCCTGATGTGCTTTCCAACATCATCGATCTGGGTGTCACCGGCGGAAATATGACTGCTGTGTGGCAATATGGTCTGCAGCTTGTGCTGTATGCGCTGTGCAGTTTGCTGTTTGGTGTGGCCTCTGCAGTGGCTGCCGCCTATGCCGCTACCGGTTTTGCCCGGAATTTGCGGCAGGATATGTTCTATAATGTGCAGACCTTCGATTTTTCCAATATCGACAAATTCTCCAGTGCATCCATCGTGACACGACTCACATCCGATGTGGCGCACATCCAGATGGCTTTCCAAATGATGATCCGTATGGCCGTTCGCTGCCCTATGATGCTGATTTTGGCAGCTACCAAGGCGTTCACCATCAGCCCTAAGCTGTGTTTGGTGTACTGCGTCACACTGCCACTGCTGTTCATCGGTCTGACGGTGCTGATCAAGGTGGTTCATCCGATTTTTGAGCGGGTATTCAAAACCTATGACCGCTTGAACACTGTGGTGCAGGAGAATCTTCACGGCATCCGTGTGGTAAAATCCTTTGTCCGGGAGAAGCGGGAAACGGAAAAGTTTACCGAAACCTCCGGCAAAATCTACAAGGATTTCTGCAAGGCGGAGCGGATCATGGCGATCAACAACCCCCTGATGCAGATGGCGGTGTATTTTTGCATTTTGGCTATTTCCTTCCTGGGTGCCAAGATGGTGGTTGCCTCCAATGATGGCATGATTCCCGGCGGCCTTAGTACCGGCGATCTGGCAGCCATGTTCACCTACACCACCCAGATCCTGGGCGCACTGATGATGTTCTCCATGATCTTTGTCATGCTGATCATTACCAAAGCTCCCTTGCAGCGCACCAGCGAGCTGCTGGCTGAAAAGGCCGAGCTTGCCAATCCAGAAAATCCTGTGATGGAAGTGGCAGATGGCTCCATCGATTTTGAAAATGTCAGCTTCCGCTATTCCAAGACCGCCGACCGCAATGCTCTGAACAAGATTGATCTGCATATCGCTTCCGGCATGACTGTGGGTATTTTGGGCGGCACCGGCACCAGTAAATCCACCCTGGTGCAGCTGATCCCCCGTCTGTACGATGCCACTGAAGGCAGTGTAAAGGTAGGCGGCGTGGACGTGAGGGACTACGATATTCATGCGCTTCGTGATGCGGTTTCCATGGTTCTGCAGAAAAATGTGCTGTTTTCCGGTACGATCAAGGAAAATCTTCGCTGGGGCGATCCCAATGCAACAGATGAAGAATTGATTCGTGCCTGCCAGTTATCCTGCGCGGACGATTTTATCCAGACCTTCCCTGATAAGTATGACACCCATATTGAGCAGGGCGGTACCAATGTGTCCGGTGGTCAGAAACAGCGGATTTGCATTGCCCGGGCTTTGCTGAAGAAGCCTAAGATCCTGATTTTGGATGATTCCACCTCTGCGGTGGACACCCGTACCGATGCCAAGATCCGTCAGGCATTTGCTGAGGAAATTCCCAACACCACCAAGCTGATCATCGCACAGCGGGTGGCATCGGTGGAACACGCCGACCTGATTTTGGTCATGGATGGCGGCGAAATTGCAGCCATGGGCAAGCATGAGGAGTTGCTCAAGAACTCCCCGATTTACCGTGAGGTTTATGAATCCCAGACGAAGGGAGGAGAAGAATAATGCCTCCTATTAAAATGAAGGGCGACGGTCGCAAGGCCAGGGATCCCAAGAAAACAATTTTGCGGTTGCTCAGCTATTTGAAGCAGTACACTCCGGCGCTGATCGTTGTGGTGATCTGCATTTTGGTCAGCGCAGTTGCGCAGGCGGCAAGCTCCGCATCTCTGGGCACTCTGGTGGATGACCACATCAAGCCTCTGCTGGGGCAGACCGATCCCAGTTATGCAGGCTTGATCAAATTTCTGTGCATCATGGCAGGACTGTATCTGCTGGGTATCATTTCCTCTTTCCTTTACAACTTTTTGATGGCAAAGGTGGGGCAGGGGGCCCAGAAAACCATCCGGGATTCCATGTTTACCCACATGCAGAAGCTGCCGATCCGTTATTTCGATACCCATCCTGCCGGCGATGTGATGAGCCGTTACACCAGCGACATTGACACCCTGCGGCAGATGATCTCGCAGGCGATCCCTCAGTTTATTTCCTCTGCCGCCACTTTGATCGTGGTGTTCGTGTTTATGCTGATCACTTCCCCCATTCTTACCGGTGTTCTGATCGTTACCGTCACCGGTATCATTCTGGTGACCAAGTTCGTGGTTGGCAAGTCTGCAAAATTCTTCATCGGCCAGCAGCAGAAGCTGGGCGCTGTCAACGGTTATGTGGAAGAAATGATCCATGGCCAGCGAGTGGTTAAGGTGTTTAACCGCGAGGAGATCTCCAAAGAGGAATTCGACAAGCTCAATGAGGATTTGCGCAAGAATGCGTTCCAAGCCGGTGCTTACGCCAATATCATGGGCCCGGTGAATAATAATCTGGGATATATCCAGTATGCTATTTTGGCAATCGTGGGCGGTCTGATTGCTGTGTCCAGCGGCGAAAAACTGCTGAGCCTGGGCGATCTGATCACCTTCCTGGTGCTTTCCAGAAGCTTCAATATGCCCATCTCTCAGCTTTCCAACCAGATCAACGCCATTGTTATGGCGCTGGCAGGTGCAGAGCGAATTTTTGACTTGATGGATGAAGAAGTGGAGCAGGACGAAGGCTATGTGACTTTGGTCAATGCCCACATCGCCGAGGACGGCACCATCACCGAAACCACTGAGCGCACCGGCCACTGGGCATGGAAGCACCCCCATGGGGATGGCACCCTGACCTATACAGAGCTGAAGGGCGATATCACCATGCATGAGGTGGACTTCGGCTACGTTCCCGAAAAAACAGTGCTTCATGATGTGAGTTTGTATGCTACCCCTGGTCAGAAGATTGCCTTCGTGGGCGCAACCGGCGCTGGCAAGACTACCATCACCAATCTGATCAACCGGTTCTATGATATTGCTGACGGCAAGATCCGCTATGACGGCATCAATATTAACAAGATCCGCAAGAGTGATCTGCGGCGAAGCCTGGGCGTGGTTCTGCAGGACACCAATCTGTTCACCGGTACCGTCATGGACAATATCCGCTACGGACGGCTGGATGCCACAGATGAAGAATGCATTCATGCGGCACAGCTGGCCAATGCTCACGACTTCATCACCCGTCTGCCTGAGGGCTATGATACCATGCTCACAGACAACGGCGGCAGACTTTCTCAGGGACAGCGCCAGCTGATCGCCATCGCTCGTGCGGCGGTTGCGGATCCTCCGCTTATGATTCTGGACGAGGCCACTTCTTCTATCGATACCCGCACGGAGGCACTGGTGCAGAAGGGCATGGATGCGCTGATGCATGATCGCACCACCTTCGTGATTGCTCACCGGCTGTCTACGGTCATGAACAGCGATTGTATCATGGTTCTGGAGCGCGGTCGGATCATTGAACGTGGCACACATGATGATCTCATCGCCCAGAAGGGCACCTACTATCAGTTGTACACCGGCGCATTCGAGCTTGAATAATGCAATAAACACCCCTATCAGAAGTGATTGCTTCCGATAGGGGTGTTTTGGTTATTCTTTTTCCTTCTTGCGTTTCAGCAGGAAAATTATGAGAATTATAAGACCAATGGACACCAGCGACACAGGTAAAATCCAAATCAGGGAAGGCTCCTTGTCTTGGGGAACGGGGGCCTCGGGAACATTGGGAACTGTGGATTCCGGAGGATTGGTTTGCGTTTGGACAGTGGGTTCGGTTTGACTCGGAACCGTCGGCTCCGTGGGAGCGGGCTCGGTAGGAGCAGGCTCAGTAGGCGCAGGCTCAGTGGGAACAGTGGGATCTGTGACTCCCGGAGTGGGTGCAACATCCTCTGTGCGCTGGGCACCGCAGATGGTGCAGGTATAAAGCAGTGTTCCATTCTCAGTTGCGGTCGGCTTCTGGGTTACGGTGCCGATATCCCAAGTGTGGGTAGATTCACCGGATTTTGCGCCGCAGGTGCATTCATGCCAGTGGACACGCTCATTGGATTTCCAGGTGTCTGAAAAGGCATGGGGAGCAGTTCGGGTGGCCTTGCAGGCGTTGCAGCTGGGATCGCAGGCGTTGTCATAAGTATGAGCCAGAACATCCCCCTGGGTGAAGGTTTTAGTGCCCTTTTCGCCGCAGGTGCAGGAGTAGAAATATTTAGCCGGGGCAGTGCAGGAGGCGGCGTTGGACAGATATTTGACTGCGGTGACCTTTTGATTATAGCTGCAGGTGTGGGCACCCAGCGCAACGAAGGTTTTGCCATACTCCTTTGCGTAGGCCTCGGCGGTGGAGCCCGGGTAGCCGTAGATCGTAACATCGCCGTAGAAAGCGTTCGCAGTTCCGACAATCTCCGCATTGGGATTCAGAATAGTGACTGATTTCAGATTTTCGCAAGAATCCAAACAATTATTAATATATCTGACTGAACTGGGAAAAGTGACTTCCGACAGGGATGTGTTATGGAAGGCTCGCGACCCTACGGTTTCCAGCGTGCTGGGGAGCGAGATGCTGGTCAGATTGGAACTAAAAAAGGCGGCGTGTTTGATGTCGGTAACGCCCTCGGGAATGGTTATGCTGGTTACGCCTGAAAAATAGAATGCGTATATGCCGATGGTTGTGATACTGCCGTCGGTGGGGATTTTGGAGGTGCTGCAGCCCTGAATCAAGGTTTTGGTATCGGTTTCGATGATGCAGTTGTTGGCACTGTGGTACACCGGGTTGTTCTTATCCACCGTCAGGGAGGAAATCTTGCGATTTGCGTTTGTCTGGCGAACAAAGCTGTTTACAGTATCGGAAAGATGGAGGCTGACCAGATTCTCGCAATACATAATCGCATCCCCTTTAACGGTAGTGACACCGTGGGGAATCGTAACGGTTGTCAAGCTGGGGTTGTTGTAGAAGACACCGCTGGCAATGGTCGTAACGCTGCCGTCGGCGGGGATCTGACAGTTAGCGGTGGCTGCTACAAGGGTTTTAGTATCGGTTTCGATGATGCAGTTGTCCACGCTGTGGAAATGCTGATTTCCTTTATCCACGGTCAGAGATGACAGTTTGGGACAGAATTTAAATGCACCGTAGTGAATTGAGGTGACAGAAGCCGGAATATGCAGGCTGGTCAAATTGGTGCAATAGTAAAGAATAGAATCATTAAGGCTGGTTAGATTGGAGGGGAGATTGATGGCGGTCAATTTGGAACAGACAGAAAAAGCTGCTTTGCTAATGGTATTCACGGTATCGGGAAGAATGATTTCCGTGATCTTTGTTTGCCGATAAAAGGCTTCTTCACCGATTGCGGTAACAGGGAAACCTTCGATGGCGTCGGGGATGACGACTTTGCCGGTGGTGTTTTTGGCACAGCCAGTGATGGTTACCTTGCCGTCTGTGATCTCATAGGTGAAAATATCATAGGTGCCTGCGCTGGCAGGGAGGGGGAGCAGCGTTGTGATCAGACATAGAATCAGCAGAAGTGCGCCGCAACGGGATATAATCTTCATAATATGACTCCTAAAAAAGAAAATATGTATCTTCCGGAAAGTGGAAATCCGGCAACCCGAAAGGGTTGCCGGAAGGAAGCATGCATTAGACAATGCCCTGAGCGTTCATGGCGTCAGCGACCTTCAGGAAGCCGGCAATGTTGGCACCGGCAACGTAGTTGCCTTCCATGCCATACTCCTTGGCAGCAGCGTCCAGGTTGTGGAAGATGTTGACCATGATGGTCTTCAGCTTGCTGTCCACTTCCTCGAAGCTCCAGCTCAGACGCTCGGAGTTCTGGCTCATCTCCAGAGCGGAGGTGGCCACGCCGCCGGCGTTGGAAGCCTTGCCGGGGCAGAACAGAATGCCGCTCTCCTGGAAGTACTTGGTAGCCTCCAGAGTGGTGGGCATGTTAGCACCCTCAGCCACAGCGAAGCAGCCGTTGGCAACCAGCATCTTGGCATCTTCCAGATGCAGCTCGTTCTGAGTAGCGCAGGGCAGAGCCACGTCGCAGGGAGTGGACCAAACGCCCTTGCCCTCGTGGTAGACGGCGTTGGGACGAGCCTTGGCGTACTCGGTCAGGCGAGCGCGCTTAACCTGCTTCACATCGATCAGGGTAGCAACGTCGATGCCATCGGGATCGTAGATCCAGCCGGTGGAGTCGGAGCAGGTGACAGGCTTAGCGCCCAGCTGCCATGCCTTCTCGATGGCGTAGGTAGCAACGTTACCGGCGCCGGAAACGACCACGGTTTTGCCCTCCAGGGACTTGCCGTTGCACTTGAGCATCTCGTCGGTCAGGTACAGCAGGCCGTAGCCGGTAGCCTGGGTACGTGCCAACGAACCGCCGTAGCTCAGGCCCTTGCCGGTGAACACGCCTACGTAAACACCACGGAGGCGCTTGTACTGACCGTACATATAGCCAACTTCTCTTGCGCCAACGCCGATATCGCCGGCAGGAACGTCAGTGTCAGCACCGATGTACTTGTACAGCTCCGTGATCAGGCTCTGGCAGAATGCCATCACTTCACGGTCGGACTTGCCCTTGGGGTTGAAGTCGGGGCCGCCCTTGCCGCCGCCCATGGGCAGACCCGTCAGAGAGGTCTTGAAGGTCTGCTCGAAAGCCAGGAACTTCATGATGGACAGGTTGACGCTGGGGTGGAAACGCATGCCGCCCTTGTAGGGGCCGATAGCGCCGTTGAACTGGACACGGTAGCCGTTGTTCACATGAGCCTGGCCCTGGTCATCCACCCAGGGAATACGGAACATGACAACACGCTCGGGGGTGGTCAGCCGCTCCAGCAGAGCCACCTTGCGGTACT
>JAZONA010000044.1:0-1623 GCA_045654265.1 Faecousia sp. | reverse complement strand
CACACTTGCCGTTTTCATCAACAGTCACGTTCTCCAGCAGAGCATTGCGCTTGATGGCGTTGTAGATATCGGGCTCGGAATCGGCATCCAGGTTGATAACCTTAGCGTAGCAGCCGCCCTCGAAGTTGAACACGCCGTTGTCATCCCAGCCGTGCTCGTCGTCACCGATCAGCAGACGCTTGGGGTCGGTGGACAAAGTTGTCTTGCCGGTGCCGGACAGACCGAAGAACAGAGCGGTGTTCTCACCGTTCATATCGGTGTTGGCGGAGCAGTGCATGGAAGCCATGCCGTTTAAGGGCAGGAAGTAGTTCATCATGGAGAACATGCCCTTCTTCATCTCGCCGCCGTACCAGGTGTTCAGAATGACCTGCTCACGGGAGGTGATGTTGAACAGAACAGCAGTCTCGGAGTTCAGACCCAGCTCCTTGTAGTTCTCAACCTTGGCCTTGGAGGCGTTGTAGATGACGAAGTTGGGCTCAAAGTTTGCCAGCTCTTCCTCGGTGGGATTGATGAACATATTCTTTACGAAGTGTGCCTGCCATGCCACTTCCACGATGAAACGGATAGCCATACGGGAGTCGGGGTTGGTGCCGCAGAACAGGTCCATGACGTACAGCTTTTTATTGGACAGCTGCTTCAGGGCCAGCTCCTTGCAGACCTTCCAAGCTTCGATAGATGCGGGCTTGTTGTCGTTCTTAAACTCGTCGGAGGTCCACCACACGGTGTCCTTGGAGGTCTCGTCCATAACAATGAACTTATCTTTGGGGGAACGGCCGGTGTAGATACCGGTCATAACGTTGACGGCGCCCAGTTCGGTCAGCTGGCCCTTGTCATAGCCTTCCAGAGTGGGGTCCATCTCAGCCTCAAACAGCTGCTCGTAAGTAGGATTGTAGACAATCTCGGTGGTGCCGGTAATGCCATATTTGGTAAGATCCAGTTTCATTTTGTTTTCCTCCTAAAAATAGTATGCGGCAGAGCCGCTAATTTATAATTTCACGATGGATTTGTTAAAGTCCAACTTCCACCAAATACATATTAACACATAGAAAAAAGAAAGTCCACATATTTTTTCACAATTTTTAAGCTTTTTTTCCAATTCCGTCCCCAAAAGAGCAAATAAGCAAAAATATTCTCCCGGGACAGGCAAAAACGTATCCATATGCCGGTTTATAACCGCAAAAATAAAAAGGGCATGCATTGGCGTACCTGCGATAAAGCAGGTGCGCCAAGTTTTATTCTATAACACAAAGTGATAATTTTTCTCTCGGAATGCGTTATTGAAATTTTGAAAAATTCACAGTATAACATAGGTGTCGACAAAAGAAATGCTTTGCAAAGTAATCACCTGCACAAGGAGGAAAAAATGAAACTTGCAATTGGAGAAAATATACGTAACTTCCGAAAGAAAAACGATTTAACGCAAGAAGCACTTGCCGATCGCTTGGGCGTAACATATCAATCTATCAGCCGCTGGGAAAACGGTACGACTTATCCAGACCTTGAGCTGATCCCTGCTATTGCCGAGGTGCTTGCCGTCACCGTTGACGAGCTGCTTGGAATGCCTCAAATCGAAAAAGAAAAACGCGCGGTTCAAACATTTGATGAACTTCGCCGTGAGTGTAT
>JAZONA010000043.1:0-16395 GCA_045654265.1 Faecousia sp. | reverse complement strand
GAAGCCGTGGCAGCACCAAAGTCCTTCAGGTAGGCGCAGTTATCATCGTTCAGTTCCGTTCCCAGCCATTGCTCCATGCCGGTGATGTAGGGAACGTCCTCCATGACCTTCATACCGATGGCCGTGCCCAGAAGCTGCGCCTCAGGCTTTTTGGTGGTCTGCACCTTCACGATCCAGGTGGCCTTACGGCCCTCATCGGTAAGCAGACCGAAGTGGGGCACGAAGCCGGCAATGGAGCCCATGATGTCCATGATGCCGGAATTCCGGTTGCACCGGGCACCCAGCACGGAGTTGGCGTACACCACAGCAGAGGACTCTGCCCAGCTGAGTACGTCGCCCTTCTTGGGCTTGTTGCCCACCTGATCCAGATAGCAGGCACAGGTGAAGGCATCCTCGTTCATCAGGCCCAGCTCCTGCAGCTGCTTTTCGTAGCTGTCCTGCTTGGAGTACATAAAGGCGTTAAACACCAAATTCTGCAGGAAATTCGCAGGAACATTCTTGTCCAGCGGACGGGGGTCAACGGAGAATTTCTGTCCGGAGATAGCACCGGCATCGATGAGCTGCTGCATCAAATCGAACACGGGGGTCATCATCTTCAGGCCGAAGGAGGTGACCAGGTGGTTATATTCAGAAGTGACAGGAACCATCTTGTCTGCACCGAAGGCATCGCCATACATAACCAGAGTCTTCATGACCTTGGCCATGGTTTCGCCCTTGGAGCCGTCCAAAATCGCCTGCTGTTCAGGGGTTAAATACATAGGATTTCCTCCTTAAATCTTCATGCAAGTATCCCATGCGCCCCAAATGACGGTGCGCAGGTTGCCCACGGCGTTGGCATCGCCCACGATGTGGACGTGCTTGGCCTTCTTGGTCAGGGGTGCAGGGCGGTAGCCGGTGGACAGAATCACAGAATCCGCAGGAATCTCGAAGGTGTTGCCATCCTTGCCTGCCGCCACGACCACGCCGTCCTTGATCTCCTTCACGCCGGTTTCCAGATGGACTGCCACCTTGTTAGCCTCGAAGAAATCTCTCAGGAAGCTGGTGTTTGCAAGGCAGATGCCGGGGGTTGTGATCAGGTCGTCCTGCATCTCCACGATGGTAGGCTTCTTGCCCTGGAGGTACAGCTCGTAGGCGATCTCGCAGCCGGTGAGGCCGCCGCCAATGATGGTCACATTCTCGCCTACCGCCTGCTTGCCCAGCAGGAAGTCGATGGCCTGGATGGTCTTATCCACACCGGGCACGGGGATGCGGTTGGGGGTAGAGCCGGTGGCCACGATGACCTCGTCAGCATTCAAAGACTCCACATCCTTGATCTCGGTGTTCAGCTTCACCTGGATGGGATACTTAGTCAGCTCACGCTTGTACCAGGCGATGAGATCCCGATCCTTCTCCTTAAAGGAGGGTGCCGCTGCGGCAATAAACACACCGCCCAGCTCACCGGACTTTTCGTACAGCGTCACCTTATGGCCACGCTTGGCACAGACCAGCGCAGACTCCATACCGCCGATACCGCCGCCGATAATAGCAACGTTCTTGATCTTCTTGGCAGGAGCAATGTAATGCTTCTTAGACTGCATGGTTTCCGCATTTAGAGCGCAACGGGCAAGTCCCATGGTATCCTTCAAATCCTGGGTATTATAGTGACCCTTGGAGGAGGAGAAATTGAAGCAACCGCTATGGCAGCAGATGCAGGGCTTAATATCCTCCATCCGATCCTCAATGAGCTTGGTGATCCACTCCGGGTCTACCAGGAACTGCCGTGCCACGCCCATGCCGTCGCTCTTGCCATCAGCAATGGCCTCAGCAGCCACATCCGGCTCCATACGACCGGCGCAAACCACGGGGATGTCCACAAAGTTCTTGATGTGGGCAACGTCCTCCAGATTGCAGTTCTGGGGCATGTACATAGGCGGATGTGCCCAGTACCAGCTATCGTAAGTACCGTTGTCGGCGTTGAGCATATCGTATCCCGCATCCTGCAGGTACTTGGCAGCACGCTCGGACTCAGCCATGTCACGGCCCATTTCCTTGGCATCCTCACCGGGGACGATGCCCTTCTGGAAGCCCTTCAGCTTGGACTCCACAGAATAACGCAGGGACACGGGGAAATCGTCACCACAGCTTTCCTTGATGGCCTTGACCACCTCGGCAGCAAAACGATAACGATTTTCAAAGCTTCCGCCGTACTCGTCGGTGCGCTTGTTGAAGAATTCAATGGCAAACTGATCCAGCAGGTAGCCCTCATGAACAGCATGGACTTCCACGCCGTCAACGCCGGCATCCTTGCACAGCTTGGCGGTCTTGGCGAAAGCCTCGATGATCTCATGGATCTGCTCCACGGTCATCTCCGGGCAGATGATGTCCGGTGCCCAACGACCGGGCTGCTCGGAAGGACAAGCCAGCTCATGGTTGGTGTCGATGATGGGCTTGATCAGGGTACGGGTGAACTTATTCTTGTGCAGGGGGCCCACCAGCTCGGTGATCGCCCAGCTACGACCCATGCCGGCGGTGAGCTGGATGAACAGCTTGGCACCGGTCTTGTGGATCTCATCCATGAATTCCTTCAGGTCTTCGAACATCTTGGGGTTCTGCCACAGCCACTTGCCCCAGAAGGTATCCCGCAGAGGGGCAATGCCGGGGATGATCAGGCCCACGTTGTTGTTGGCCCGCTGGATAAACAGCTTCGCTGCTTCCTTGTCAAACTTACAGCCGGTCAGCTCGAACCAACCGAACAGAGAAGTGCCGCCCATGGGGCACATAACAATGCGGTTTTTGATCTCCACATTGCCCACTTTCCAGGGGGTAAACAGGGCTTCGTACTTCTGATCCATGTTTCACAGCTCCTTATATCTTGTTGATTTGTCAACTATTTTCAGTATACCTTATCCGGGGAAAATTGTCAATAAAAACACGCCGGGGAGGATCTAAGATCCTCCCCCACGATTATTCATTATCCGGAAACAGCTTCTGGATAGCCGCATGGGCGGCATCCTGCTCCGCACGTTTTTTGCTTCTGCCGGTGCCGGTACCCACGGCTACGCCGTTGAGGGACACCTCCACCTGAAACACCTTATCGTGATCCGGGCCACTTTCGCCGATGAGCGCATAGCTCAGCACCTGATTTTTCTTCTGCTGAACCAGCTCCTGCAAGGTGGTCTTATAGTCCACATTCTGCAGTTTGCGCACCGGCACATGGCACAGCACAAACCGGGTGATAAACGCCTTGGCAGCATCCATGCCCCCGTCCAGATAGCAGGCGGCGATAATAGACTCCACCGCATCCGCAAGGATCGACGCACGTCCTCTGCCGCCGCCCTGCTCCTCGCCGTGACCCAGCAGCAAATGCTCGCCCAGGCCAATCTTCTCCGCCACAGTCGCCAGCGTAGTTTCGCAGACCATGTCCGCACGCATACGGGTCAGTTCCCCTTCCGGGCGATCCGGGAAGGTGCGGTACAGATGATCCGCCACGGTCATGCCCAAAATGGAATCCCCCAAAAACTCCAACCGCTCATTGCTCAGCAGGCTATTGTGCCAACGCTCGTTGGCGTAGGAAGAATGGGCAAGGGCATTTTGCAGGAGAGAGATGTCCCGGAATCGGTAGCCGATGGCCACTTCCAAGTCCTTAATCATCGGTAGACTCCTTCAAAGAAGCAAGGCTTGCCTCCAAATCGGCGGCAATATCGTTCTCACCGGCCTCCATGGCCTGATGCACAGCATTGCGGAATGCCAGACGGTCGGAAGCGCCGTGGCACTTGATCACGGGCTTCTTGATGCCCAGGAACTGAGTGCCGCCGATCTCCCGGTAGTCCATCAGCTTCATAACATCGTCCACGCCGGGTTTGCAGAACAAGTAGCCGATCTTGGAGAGGATGTTGCGCTTGAAGATCTTGTGCTTCATGAGGCTGCCCATGAACATGGCAGTGCCCTCGATGGATTTCAGCAGCACGTTGCCGGAGAAACCGTCGCAAACCACCACATCCACGCCGCCCTGGAGCACATCCCGGCCTTCCACGTTGCCGATAAAGTTCAGCAGACCCTTATTGTGGGCATCGGTAAGGAGGGCATAAGCCTCCTTCTGCAGGGGTGTACCCTTGGTGTCCTCGGCGCCGATATTCAGCAGACCCACCCGGGGATTCTCCAGACCCAAAGATTTCTTGGCATGGAGGGTGCCGATGATACCGAACTGGAGCAAAAACTCCGGGGTGCACTCGGCATTGGCGCCGCAGTCCAGCAAAATGGTCTTGCCGCCAGCCTTATTGGGCATCAGCGGGCCCATAGCCGCACGGCGGATGCCCTTGACACGCTTGACGATCAGGGTCGCACCGGACAGCAGTGCGCCGGTAGAACCGGCGGAAATGAATGCATCTCCGTTATCCTCGGAGAGCATCCGCAGACCAACAACCATAGAGGAATTTTTCTTCTTGCGAATCACATTGGCAGGATCATCGTGCATATCCACCACTTCGTCCGCATTGACGATGGTGATGCCCTGAGGCAGATCCGCAATGCCGTTGTCATGCAGAACCTTCAGGATCTCTTCGCCGCGACCCACCAGAGTCACTTCCGCGCCAAAATCCTTTACTGCGTCCACAGCACCCATAACCGGTGCCAGAGGTGCCAGATCGCCGCCCATTGCGTCAACAATGATTTTCATATATGTCCCTCTTTCTTTATACGCCCTCAGCAATCAGCCCATCGATCACTTCCAGCGACCGATTGGCGATGGCCAAATTCTTCTCTGCTTTCTTACGAATCCGCTGTTCCAGCGGCTGGATGATGCTGAAATTGATGTTCATGGGCTGGAAATTCTCGATGCTTTCATCGCTGATATACAGACCCAGAGCGCCAATGGCGGTGGTTCTGGGGAATTCCGGCAGGGCTCTTCCCTGCACCTTGGCAGCCATGGCAACGGCAGCCAGATAGCCGGAAGCGGCAGACTCCACATAGCCTTCCACGCCGGTCATCTGTCCGGCAAAGGCCACCAGAGGGTTGCGCCGGTCGGCATAGTATTTGTCCAGCAGCTTGGGGCTCTGCAGGAAGGTATTCTGGTGCATCACACCATAACGGACAAACTCCGCATCCTTCAGCGCAGGGATCATGGAGAACACCCGCTTCTGCTCACCGAATTTCAGGTGCGTCTGGAAGCCTACCAGATTGAACACGGACTTTGCCGCATTGTCCTGGCGAAGCTGAACCACAGCGTAGGGCTCACGACCGTTCTTGGGATCGGTCAGTCCCACGGGCTTCAGGGGACCATAGCGCAGAGTATCGAAGCCACGGCGAGCCATGACCTCCACGGGCATACAGCCCTCGAATACGTTCTTATCCTCGAAGCCATGCACCGGTGCTTCCTCAGCCACCACCAGCTCATTCATGAACGCCTCGTACTGCTCCTTGTTCATGGCGCAGTTGATGTAGTCCGGGGTGCCCCGGTCATACCGGGACTGCCACCAAGCCTCGTTCATATCGATGGACTCGGCGGTGACCAACGGTGCCGCCGCATCGAAAAAGTGCAGATAATCCGCACCGAAGTACCGGCCGATGGCCTCAGACAGCGCATCGGAGGTCAGAGGGCCTGTGGCAACGATCACCGGGCCCTCGGGAACTTCCGTGACTTCCTGGGCGGTGACGGTGATATTGGGATGATTTTTCAGTTTTTCCGTGATCAGAGCGGCAAAGCCGTCCCGATCCACAGCAAGACAGCCGCCGGCCTCCACACGAGTAGCATCGGCGCAGGAGATGATCAAGCTGTCCAATCGGCGAAGTTCTTCTTTCAGCAGACCCACCGCATTTTCCAGCCGGTCACCCCGGAGAGAATTGGAGCAAACCAACTCACCGAAATTTTCGCTGTGATGGGCAGGGGTCATTTTATGGGGCTTCATTTCGATGAGCTCCACCTGCACGCCCCGCTGTGCCAGCTGCCATGCAGCTTCGGAACCGGCAAGACCGGCGCCGATTACTTTAACCTTGCTCATTTTGCCGCTCCCTTCTTCCGGGTAGTGGTTTTTTTCGTGGTTTTCTTGGTGGTTTTCTTAGGCTTTTCTTCTGCAGCAGCCTCGCCTTCGGTGGGCTTTTTGTAGTAGCCACGCTTATCCTCAGGCAGGAACTTCTCGCAGGTTTCGTTGATGCAGAAAGGCTTCATACGACCTCTGCCGGACTTTTTGAACATGGTGAAACCACAGCAGGGGCAATCCTCCCCGGTGGGCACATCCCAAGTCATAAAGCCGCAGTCTGCGCCCTGCTCGCAAGCGTAGTAGGCGTAGCCACGTTTGGACTTGCGCTTCAGGATGGTGCCGCCGCACTTGGGGCAACGACCGGGCATTTTTTCCACAATGGGCTTGGTGTTGGTGCACTCCGGCCAGCCGGGGCAGGCCAGGAATTTGCCGAAACGACCCATTTTGATGACCATATTTTTACCGCAGATCTCGCAGATCTCATCGGTTTCTTCCTCAGGAACCTTCAGGCGCACGCCCTCCAAAGCGGTTTCCGCATCGGTCAGCTCCTTCTGGAAGCCGCCGTAGAAGTCGCCCAGAACATCCTTCCAGTTGCGCTTGCCCTCTTCCACCTCATCCAGCTTCTGCTCCATGTTGGCGGTGAATTCCACGTCGATGATG
The DNA here is from genome assembly GCA_045654265.1 of Faecousia sp. Classification (GTDB taxonomy): domain Bacteria; phylum Bacillota; class Clostridia; order Oscillospirales; family Oscillospiraceae; genus Faecousia. Next base: position 9,781 of record JAZONA010000043.1, on the reverse strand, counting down.
TCATTAAACCGCTCCATCATCAAGCCGTTGACCACTTCACCCAAGGGAGTGGGCATCAGGCGCTTGTCAACCTTGTTGACGTACTCACGATCCTGAATGGTTGCTACGATGGAGGCATAGGTAGAAGGTCTGCCCACGCCCTTTTCTTCCATGGCCTTGACCAAGGTGGCTTCGGTATACCGAGCCGGGGGCTGGGTGAAATGCTGTTCCTTATTAATTTCGGCAATAGAAGCCTTCTCCCCTACCTGCAGGTCAGGCAGAGGGGTGCCGGCAGCCTCAGCCTCATCGTCACGGCCTTCTTCGTACACGGCGATAAAGCCCGCAAAACGCATACTCTGGTGGCTGGAACGGAAGGTATGACCGGCACACTCGGTATCGATGGACACGGTGTCATACACCGCATTTGCCATCTGAGAAGCCAGGAAACGGCTCCAAATCAGCTTATACAGCTTGTACTGCTCCTTGGTCAGGCTGCCCTGATTCCGCTCCGGATCCAGCTCCACATGGGTGGGACGGATGGCTTCGTGGGCGTCCTGAGCGCCGGACTTGGTCTTGAACACATGGTGCTTGCCATAGTAATAAGCATCGCCATAACGATGGCGGATAAACTTTGCTGCCGCATCCATGGCCTCATCGGAAAGGCGCAGAGAGTCGGTACGCATATAGGGGATCAGACCCAAAGTGCCCTCGCCGGCCACGTCCACACCTTCGTAAAGCTGCTGCGCCACGGCCATGGTGCGCCGGGGAGTCATATTCAGCTTTCGGGAAGCCTCCTGCTGCAAGGTGGAGGTGGTGAAAGGAGGTGCGGCAGAGCGCTTTTTCTCGCTCTTTTTCACGTTGGTGACAGTGAACAACTTGCCATCGATGTCCCGGATGATCGCATCCACCTGCTCCTGATTTTCCAGTTCCCGCTTCTTTTCGTCGCCATAGTACTTGGCAACAAAAGAACCGTTCTTCTCCAGGCGGTTGAGGGTCACATCCAGCGACCAATATTCCTTGGGCTCAAAGGCACGGATCTCATTCTCCCGATCCACCACCAGACGGGTGGCAACGCTCTGGACACGTCCGGCAGACAGACCACGACGGATCTTCTTCCACAGCAGAGGAGAAAGCTGATAGCCCACGATTCTGTCCAGAATTCGACGAGCCTGCTGGGCATCCACCAGAGAATAGTCGATATCCCGGGGATTTTGAATAGACTCGGTGACCACCTTCTGGGTGATCTCGTTAAAGGTAACACGGTGGGCCTTGGCATCGGACAGACCCAGCAGTTCTTTCAGGTGCCAGGAGATAGCTTCGCCCTCCCGGTCCGGGTCAGTTGCCAGATAGACCGTATCGGCCTTGGCGGCCTCGGCCTTCAGTTCCCGGATCAGCTCTTCCTTGCCCTTCACAGGGATGTACTTAGGATCAAAGCTGTCCAGATCCACGCCCATGGTACTCTTGGGCAGATCCCGCAGGTGACCCATGCTTGCCTTGACGGTATAGCCCGGGCCCAGATATTTTCCGATGGTTTTCGCCTTAGAAGGCGACTCCACGATAACCAGATTGGAAGATTTGTCCATGAGATTACACCTTTCCATGTTCTTTCAGCGCCACCCGGTTGCCCGGCTGACGGCAAATCACGCCCTTGACCTCCAGCATAGTCATCACCGCCAGAGCGCTTCCCGCGCTGATGCCGGAATCGGCAATGACCGCATCTGCCAGCCGTGGGCCCTGACGCAATTGGTCTACGATCGCCTGCTCCTGCTCATTCAGAGCGGGCAGTTTCTTTTCCACGTCACTATAAAGCGGCTTTAGTCCGTTGTCAATGACTTTTTTGTCTTTTATCTTGTCACGGGGCAAAGTTTTCGGCGGCTCGGCCACCTTCAGCACCTTCCCGGTGGGCTCTTCCGTGCTGTATTGACGGCTCAGTTTGCCAGGGAACAGGTCTTCATATTCCATGAGAATATCCCAGCCCTCAAACACGCTGGCGGCACCATCCCGCAGGAGGGAATTGCTCCCCCGGCAGGTGGCCATATCGATATTTCCCGGCACCACAAACACATCCCGTCCCTGCTCTGCAGCCTGACGGGCGGTGATCAGCGCACCGCTTCTTTCCGGGGCTTCCACCACCAGCACGCCACAGCTCAGGCCGCTGATAAGTCGGTTACGCTTTGGAAAATTCCACTTGTAAGGCGGCGTTCCGGGAGGAAATTCGGTGATCAAGCACCCTTGCCGGATGACCTGCTCATACAGTCCCCGATTCTTCGCCGGGTACACCACATCTGCGCCGCAACCCAGCACACCAACGGTAGCACCGCCGGCGAGGATCGCACCATCGGTGGCCTTTTCATCGATGCCCTCCGCCATGCCAGTGACCACGACACCACCGCACCGGGTGATCTGGAAGCCCATGCGCTTGGCGACCATTTCGCCGTAACCGGAGGATTTTCTGGTGCCAACCACGCCGATCAGCGGCCGTCCTTCCAGATCCGGCAACGTGCCTTTGTAGTACAGCACCAACGGCGGATCGGTGATATCACGCAACCGGGAGGGGTACGCCGCATCCCGAAGGGTTAGCACGCCAATTTTCTCCTTGGCGCAAACTTCCACGATCCGCTCCGCTTCGGTCAGATCCTTATCCATCAGCGCTGTGCGCTGTTCCATGGACAGCCCTTCCAAGGTAGAAATGAAACGGCTGTCGCCGTAAAAGGCATCCTCCGGATCGGAGAGTTGTTCCAACAGCTCCAGCTTCGCCCGATCGTTAAAACCGTTGCGCAGCGACAGCCATATCCAATGCACCAGCATCCGGGGTGCCTCCTTTCGTTACAATTTCATTTGCCACATCACGATGGATGCGGCAATCGCCGCATTCAGCGACTCGCATCTGGGGTTCATGGGGATGATCAGCTGGGCATCGGCGGCATCCAGAATCTCTCGGCGCACACCTTGCCCCTCACTTCCAATCACCACAGCCATAGACTTCAAATCCGCATTTCGCAGATCCACAGCGGAATCGGACAGCGCCGTCACAGCCACGGGGATCCCAGACTGCTTTACTTCCTGCCAAGTGGTGGTGACCACCGGGCTGCGGAACACCGCACCCATGCTGGCACGGACCGTTTTGTGACTATAGGGGTCTGCGCAGCCTTCCAGTAGTGCCACCGGCACTTCCAAAGCATCGGCTGTACGCAAAATTGTGCCCAAATTGCCCGGATCCTGAATGCCATCCAAAAGAAGCATTCCCGGCTTCGGCTGAAAAGCTGTCTTTTCCGGCAGGCGGCACAGAAACAGCGCTCCCTGAGGGGTCTGCATGGGAGAAATGGATGCCATCACATCCTCCGGCACCCGGATCAGTCGGACATGCTCCGGCACCTGCGCCTCTACCCCGTCGGACAGAATCACCGTGTCCAGACCGGGCCAGTAGCGCACCGCTTCGGTGAGCAGTTTCGTTCCATCCGCCACGAACAGTCCGCTGGCTTCCCGTTCTTTTCGGGAGGTCAGGAGCTTTCGCACCTGCTGAAGCAGGGGGTTTTTCCGTGCGGTAATTCTTACTTCCATCACAGCTTTTGCACCTTTTTCAATGCGGCGCTATCGCCCAGCACCACCAGAATATCACCCTCGGCAAAGGCGAAATCCGCCGCCGGGGACACATTGATCTTACCATCTCTGCGAATTGCCAGAACGTTCACACCCAGTTTTGCACGGATATTCAGCTCACGCAGATTCTTGCCGCTCCACACCTTGGGGGCAGGCACTTCGATGATGCCGTAATCATCGGACAGCTCAATATAATCCAGCACATTGGGAGAAGACAGACTCCGGGCCAGCCGGCTGGCGTGTTCACTTTCGGGAATCACGATTCGGTCAGCACCCAGCTTTTCCAGCACCCGGCGATGGGTATCGTCATGGGCTTTGCCGATGATGTAAGGCACGCCCAGTTCTTTCAGATTCATGGTAGCCAGCACAGAGGCCGCCAAATCGTCACCGATGGCCACGATGCCGCAGTCAAAATCTCCTGCGCCCAACGCCCGAAGGACTTCCTTATCCTGACCGTCGCCGATCACCGCATGGGTAACATCGCTGGCGATCTGGCTGACCAGCTCATTGTCCACGTCTATAGCCAGTACCTCACAGCCCAGCCGGCACAATTCCCGAGCAAGCTGAGAGCCAAACCGACCCAAACCAACCACAATATAGGATTTCATGGCATATCCTCCTTAACCAATCAGTAAGTTCGTCGGTGCGTATTGGAAGCGCTCCTCTGCCTTGTTGCCCATGAGGAAGCCAAGGCTGATGGTCAGCACGCCCACACGTCCGAAATACATATAAATAATAATCAAAATCTTGGCAACCAAGCTGAGCTTGCCGGTAGCACCGGCGGTGGTTCCCACAGTCGCCAAAGCGGATACCGCCTCATAAAGTCCATCGGCGAAGCCCACCGGGGAGGTGGCGCAGATGACCACCGCACCGATCACCGCAAAGCCCACAAGGATTGCCACGATGGTCATGGCGTTCATTACCTGCTCCTGAGGGATGGTGCGCTTGAAAGCCCGGACGCTGCCCTTGCCCCGGGCAGTTGCCCAGAGGAACAGCAACAGCACCATCACCGTGACAGTCTTGGCGCCGCCAGCGGTAGAACCGGAGGAACCGCCAATGAGCATCAGCATCATGGATGCACCCTTGCCGCCGTCGGTGAGCAACGCCTGATCCACCGAGGCAAAGCCTGCGGTACGGGTGGTCACCGACTGGAAGAAGCAGTTCAGAAGCTTGTCGCCAACGGACATATTGCCGATGGTATTGGGATTATTCCATTCCAGCAGAGCAATGATCACGGTGCCCACCAAAAGCAACGTGCCGGTAGTCACCAGTACCAGCTTGGTGTACACGCTGAATTTTTTGAACCGGCGCTTGGTGACCACATCCTCCCAGACCAAAAAGCCCAGTCCGCCGATGATGACCAGCATAGCCAAGGTCAGCAGAACCACCGGGTCGGAATTCATTTCCACAAGGCTGGTGTTTGGGGTGTTCACTGCGCCAAAAATGTCGAATCCTGCATTGCAAAATGCGGAAATCGCATGGAACACGCCCCATTTCAGCGCCGTTCCGAAGCCGTATTCCGGCAAAAACCGAAGGGTCAAAATCAACGCTCCCAGCGCTTCGATGGAAAAGCTACCGATGAGTACCCATTTTTGCAGGCGCACTACGCCCTGCATATCGTTGAGACTCAGCGCCTGCGCCATGACCATACGTTGCTTCAAGCCCACCTTGCGCCGCAGAGTAAACACCACGATGGTGGCGATGCTCATAAAGCCCAAACCGCCAATTTGAATCAGGGTGATGATCACCACCTGACCGAAACCGCTCCACAGGGAAAAGGTATCTCCCATCACCAGACCGGTGACGCAGGTGGCAGAGGTGGCGGTGAACAGCGCAGTCAAAAAGCCGTGACTTTCGCCGCTTCTGGATGCAATAGGAAGTGTCAACAGCAATGCACCCAGAAGAATGATGCACACAAACGTCAGTGCAATGATCCGGGTGGCGCTGAGATTTTTAGCGCGCTTTTCCGAGAAAAATCGAAAGATCCGCTTCCGAAGCTGACCCATTTCCCTCACTTCCTTCCCTGCCCACTGGGGGCAATACTTCTCATAATCTAACATTATACCCATTTTGCCCACTTTTGCAAGTGGGAAATACATTATAAATAAGAAATAGAAAAATCGGAGTCGCAAAAGCGACTCCGATTCTATCAAATTTCATCCAATGCGTTGCGAATATCACCGATGGAGTACAGAGAGCCGAAGCTCAGCACCACGCCGTCCTTGCCGGCCTTGTCCATGGCGGTGCGAACACCCTCGGGGATGGATGCGCATGCCGTAGCGATCGCGCCAGCCTCCTGCAGATGCTTTGCCAACTCCGCTGCCTCCAGCTTTCTGGGGCTGGGAGGTGTGATGCACACGAACTCCGCCGCATATTCCATCACGGGCTTGTACATATCCGCATAGTCCTTATCCGCCAACACGCCGGTGAGAACGATCAGCCGCTTACCGGCCAGATAATCCTTGATATTGGTCACCAACGCCTCGATGCACTGAGGGTTGTGACCGCCGTCGATGATGAACAGCGGGTCATGGCGCATAATGTCAAATCGACCGGGCCAGCGCACATCACGTAGACCATCCCGAACGTGCTCCTCGGTGATCTTCCAACCCTTTTCCATCAGGGTGTCGGCAATACCCAGCACCACCGCCGCATTGTGCAGCTGATGGTCGCCCAGCAGGGGCAGGAACAGCGCCTTGCGATCGCCGCAGTCAAAGGTTTGACCCTCCAGAGAACGGGAGATCAGGTTCAAGCCCTCGAAATTCGCCTTCTTCAGGCTGACATTCCGCTCAGCGCAGACATCCTCAAAGACCTTTTCCACAGAGGGCGTACTGCGGTAAACCACCGCATTGCCGCCTTCTTTGAAGATACCGGCCTTGGTTTCGGCAATTTTCTCCACCGTGTCGCCCAGAACCTCGGTATGATCCAGGCCGATGTTGGTAATAACAGCAACCTCAGGGGTTTCGATGACGTTGGTGGAGTCCAGCGCACCGCCCATGCCAACCTCCAGCACCACGATGTCGCACTTCATCCGCTTGAAATACTCAAAAGCAATGCAGCACACCAGCTCAAACTCCGTGGGAGATTCCTCCATGGACTGAGCCAGGGGCTTGACGTACTCGGTGACAGCCGCCAGATCCTCGTCGGAGATCTCCACGCCGTCCACCTGCATCCGCTCATGGAAGCGGTAGATGAAAGGAGAAGTATAAAGACCCGTGCGGTAGCCGGCCTTACGCAGAATGGATGCGGTCATGGCGGCGGTACTGCCCTTGCCGTTGGTACCGGCGATGTGGATAAACTTCAGATCCTTCTCCGGGTTGCCCATCTTCTTCAGCAGAGTCTGGGTGCGACCCAGGCCGGGGATGCTCCCCTTCCAGCAAACGGAGTGGATATAGGCAATTGCCTCATCAGCAGTCATCATAGTTTTTTCCTTTCCGACGGGCCACACGCCCATCCGATGAAAGATTTTGGATTTACAGAGGAAGAAAATAATCAGCGCATCCACCACAAAGGTAATGGCAAACTGCACAGAACGGGTACTGAGATAGAAAACAAATCCCTTCAGGAACAGACCGTCGTAGTACATAAATGCCAACGTGGCGCTTTGATACAGAACAGACCCCAAAGTCACCGGTAGGAGCAGGATCAGTCCGATCCGGAAAATAGACACTTTTTTGCAGAGGAATTTCTGGAAAAGACCGCCAATCAAGCCGTATAGAATAGGCGGAATACAAAAAATCGGGTTATAGCCAAAGGGGGAAAACAGGCATCCCACCGCATCGGCAGCAAAGCCCACCAGCGCACCGGGTATAGGGCCAAAGAGCATGCCTGCCAGGAAAATCGGCACCGCCTCAATAGAAAACCGGCTGGCCTCATTGGGCATCATGCCAAAGAGCCGTGCCAGAACCACACTCAGCGCCGTCAGCAGGGCGCTATAGGCCAATGTTTTGGTGGTCATAGCTCTTTTCGTGTTTTTTTGCATAAAAATGCCTCCTTTTGTAGTGGACGACGGGCTCTATGCATACAAAAACCCCTTACGGCAAACCGCAAGGGGAGCATAAACATAGACAGCGCAAACACAGCCGACCCTTCGCCCGACCGAGTATCGTTGCTACATAAAGGAGGGTTCTCCAATATGACGCAGCGGGTGCGGATACCCCATCGCGGGCGGATGCCCTTCGTCTGCCACACAACTCCCCATTTTGACAGCACTTCACGCGAGGTTTCCTACTCTGTTCGGGGCTATCATACACGAAAAAAGGCGAAATGTAAATAGTTTTTTCAAAAAAGTGGATAAAAACCAAAAAATCAGGGCGCACCTAAGTGCGCCCTGGCTCCTATGTAATTACAGGAACTTCTTGATCTCCTCGGAAGCCTCAGCAGGATCATCGGAAATGGTCACGGTGATCTCCATGTTGTTGATCTTAGCGAACTCAGCGCACCAGATCACAAAAGCCTCGCCGTCAGCGCGGTTAGCGCCGATGGTCTTGTACAGGTTATCAATGTAGACATGGGTGATGTCGAAGTTACCGGCATGCAGGCCGCTCAGGAAACCCTTGAGCATATCCAGATTGCTGATGCCATACTCCTTGGAGTCAACCAGACGGACACGGTAGTTGACATCATAAGTCAGCTTCTTGCCGTACTCGATGCAGACAACATCGCCACTGGCCTGCTCAACTGCAGCATGGATGGAATCGATCAGCTTCTTGGTCTTGCCGGAGCCCTTCAGGCCCATAATAACATGAATCATAGGAAATGTCCTCCTTTGCTTTGCCTTATCGGCTATAGGCTAATTCTAACAGCTATTGCGCAATTTTGCAACAACTTTTTGTGAATTTAGCAAAGGTTTTTTTATTTAGCCTCGTAACCGGGCTTACCCAGCAGCTGGAACATGTTCCGCTTGTACATTTCCACACCGGGCTGGTTGAAGGGATTCACGTCCAGCAGGTAAGCGGAAACGCCGCAGCTGAGCTCCATGAAGTAGAAGAACTCGCCCAGCTTCTTGTCGGTCAGCTCGCCCACATCCATGGTGATGACGGGAACGCCGCCGTCCACGTGAGCAGCCATGGTGCCCAGGTATGCCTTCTCGTCCACGAAGTCCAGAGTCTTGCCAGCCAGGTAGTTCAGGCCGTCCAGGTTCTTGTAGTCGGAACCGATGACGTACTTCTGCTCAGGAGCGTCGAAGCGAACCATGGTCTCGAACATATTGCGCTCGCCTTCCTGGATCATCTGGCCCAGGGAGTGCAGATCAGCAGTCAGCTCAGCAGTGGCGGGGAAGATGCCCTTGCCGTCCTTGCCCTCGGACTCGCCGAAGAGCTGCTGCCACCAGCCGCCCATCATCTTGAAGCCGGGCTCATAGGACTCCAGCAGCTCGATCTTCTTGCCGTTGCGGTACAGCAGGTTACGGATAGCGGCGTACAGCCACACAGGGTTCTCGAAGGAACGGACGTCGTAAGCAGCCTTAGCCTCAGCAGCACCCTGCATCATGGCAACGATGTCGATACCGGCAACAGCCATAGGCAGCAGGCCCACAGCAGTCAGCACGCTGTAACGGCCGCCCACATTGGGGGGGATCACGAAGGTTTCCCAGCCTTCCTCGGTAGCCATCTGACGCAGCGCGCCCTTAACGGGGTCGGTGATGGCGTAGGTACGCTTCTTAGCGCCCTCTGTGCCGTACTTCCGTTCCAGCATCCAGCGCAGGGCGCGGGTGGCGATAGCAGGCTCGGTGGTGGTGCCGGACTTAGAGATAATGGCGATGGAGAAATCCTTGCCCTCCAGCAGGCTGCACAGCTCATTCCAGTGCCGGGTGGACAGGGTGTTGCCGGCATAGTAGATCTGGGGGTTGCCCTTACCCTTGCCGATGTTGTGATTGGGACCCTGGAGCAGCTCGATCGCTGCGCGGGGGCCAAGATAGCTGCCGCCGATGCCGATGACCACGAACACATCGGAGGTTTCCCGGATCCGCTTAGCCGCAGCGCGGATGCGACGGATCTCCTCATTTTCCGTTTCTTTGGGCAGATCCAGCCAGCCCAGGAAATCGTTGCCTTCGCCACTGCCGTCGGTCAGGGTCATGTGGGCAGCAAAGACCTCTTTTTCAAGAGCCAGCAGATCCGGCAGGGAAACCTGGCCCCATACATTGGAAATATCAACTTTGATCATAGGATTGGCACGTCCTTTCGTTTTTGTTCCTGGCTATATG
>JAZONA010000042.1:0-2559 GCA_045654265.1 Faecousia sp. | reverse complement strand
GATGTAGCCAACTTCGCCGGCACCCAGCGCATCGGCAGGGATCAGACCTAGAGGACTCATAGTGCCCACTTCCACTACCTTATAGGTAGCGCCGGTGGCCATCATCCGGATGTCCTGACCGGCACGGATGGTGCCCTGCTTGATCCGGGTGTAGACGATAACGCCCCGGTAGGAATCGTATACGCTGTCGAAAATCAGCGCCTGCAGGGGAGCTTCCCGGTCGCCCGTGGGCGCAGGGACGTCCTTGACGATCATTTCCAGTACGGCATGGATGTTGATGCCGTTTTTGGCAGAGATTTCCGGAGAATCCTCCGCAGGGATGCCGATGATGTCCTCCACCTCGGCCTTGACTTCCGCAGGACGTGCAGAGGGCAGGTCGATCTTGTTGATCACCGGCAGGACTTCCAGACCGGCATCGATAGCCAGATAGGTGTTTGCCAGAGTCTGGGCTTCCACGCCCTGAGAGGCGTCCACCACCAGCACCGCACCCTCGCAGGCGGCCAAAGAACGGGAAACTTCGTAGTTGAAGTCCACGTGACCGGGGGTGTCGATGAGGTTCAGGGAGTAAATTTCCCCGTCGTCGGCCTTATATTTTAAGGTAGCGGCGGTGGCCTTGATGGTAATGCCACGCTCCTTCTCCAAATCCATGGAGTCCAGCATCTGCTGTTCCATCTGCCGGGCCTCTACGGCATTGCACTCCTCCAGCAGACGGTCTGCCAGGGTGGACTTGCCGTGGTCAATGTGGGCAATGATGGAAAAATTACGAATTTTCGATAGATCGGTCATAGCAATACACCTCATATATACCCTGTCATTGCGAGCCAGTGCGCACACTGGCGTGGCAATCTCCTAAGGTTTCCTGAAATCTGGGGGATTGCCACGTCGCACAAGCGCTCCTCACAATGACAAGCATAGAACGAAGCGCATGCGAGTGGGCATACTCACACCATTTTGCCAATTATATCAACAAAAAAGCAAATTGTAAACTGTATGTTTTCGTATTTTTTGGGGAAACTGACATGGCAGAGCGACAAAATGTGCAAAAAATATTGGTTTTACCCCTTGTCAAAGGCAAAAAATCAGGCTATAGTCTAACAGCAAATGAATTTTAGATAAAGGAAGATGGAAATGAGCACACAGAAGAAGAACCCCAAGGCGAATCCTGAAGATGTAGCCGCCGTTCTGCAGAGCCTGATCGCTCAAGGTAAGAAGGAGGGCATGATCCGTGCCTCCGACCTGAACGCCCAGCTGGAGAAGCTGGATCTGTCCCCGGAGAAGATCGAGGAGATCTACGACCGCTTCGAGGCCATGAACATTCAGATCCTCAGCGCTGAGCTGGATCTGGATCTGGGTGATGATCTGGATCTGGTGGGCGATCTGGATGGGGATATCGACCTGTCCGACGTGGAAGATGAAGAGCTGGTTGACCCCGTTGACCTGGCGGCAGAATACAATCTGGACGATCCGGTGCGTATGTATCTGAAGGAAATCGGTCAGGTGAAGCTGCTGAGCGCCGAGGAAGAAGTGGAGCTTGCCAAGCGTGTTTCCGAGGGTGACCAGGAAGCCAAAAACAAGCTGACTGAGGCAAACCTGCGTCTGGTGGTTTCCATCGCCAAGAAATATTCCGGCCGTGGCCTGCACATCCTGGATCTGATCCAGGAGGGTAACACCGGTCTGATCCGCGCAGTCGACAAGTTCGACTGGACAAAGGGAAATAAATTCTCTACATATGCCACCTGGTGGATCCGGCAGGCCATCACCCGTGCCATCGCCGATCAGGCTCGCACCATCCGGGTGCCGGTGCATATGGTAGAGGTGATCAACAAGGCCACCCGGTGCAACCGGAAGCTGGTGCAGGAGCTGGGCCGTGAGCCTACTGTAGAGGAAATCGCAGCCGAGCTGGGTCTGCCCGTGGAGAAGATCATCGAGGCAAACCGCACCGCCGCGGATACGCTGTCTTTGGATACCCCCGTGGGCGATGAAGAGGATACCTCTATCGGTTCCTTCGTGGAGGACGAGCGTACCCCCGGTCCTGCTGACGCTACCTCCAATGCGTTGCTGGCCGAGGCCCTGAAGGAGATCCTGGACACCCTGACCGAGCGTGAGGCAGACGTTCTGCGTATGCGTTTCGGCATGTACGACGGCCGTACCCATACGCTGGAGGAAGTGGGTCACATTTTCAATGTTACCCGTGAGCGTATCCGCCAGATCGAGAACAAGGCCATCCGTAAGCTGCGTCACCCCAGCCGCGCCAAGAAGATCAAGGACTTCTACTGCTGATACAAAAACCGCTGCGAAAGCAGCGGTTTTTTGCGCACTAAAGAGCGTGTATGAAAAAAGAGAAGCCCGGAAGGGCGGGAGGTATGGATTTTTAGTCGTGGTTCTTTCACTCTCCGCTTTGAGCGTTATGAGGAAGTGCCCAAGGCCAACCAGCAGAAGATCATCGACGAAGCTAAGAACGACGAATAATCGAAATCCAAAAAGCGGTGCAGAAATTCTCTGCACCGCTTTTTTCTGTGGAAAAAACGGATCAGATATGCTATACTAAAGAAAAAAGCA
>JAZONA010000041.1:0-3696 GCA_045654265.1 Faecousia sp. | reverse complement strand
CCGAGTATAATACTCTAGCCTAAAGTTAGGCCCTGAACGCATCCAGGATAAAGCCGGATGCCATCGGAGGGAGGGAAAACCATGTCTGAAATTCGCGTTAAGGAGAACGAAACTCTGGAGAGCGCTCTGCGTCGTTTCAAGCGTAGCTGTGCCAAGGAGGGCGTTATTGCCGAGGTTAAGAAGCGCGGGCATTATGACAGCCCCAGCCTGAAGCGTAAGCAGAAGACTGAAGCTGCCCGTAAGAACAAGAGAAAGTTCTATTAATATTCCCTCTTGCTTTATGCTCATAAACCCGCTCCGGTTCATCCGGAGCGGGTTTTCTTTTGCATAAGGAGGTTGTTTGGTGTGACCTATTTGTATTTAATCTGATTCGGTGAGGGGAGTGCCGTATTTATCCACAACTAAGGAGATTTTGACGGAATCATCAGTATTGAAACCGAAATACTGGCTGTGTGTGGAACGGATACAGTCATCTCCGTACTGTGTTACGATTACTTTTTCCCCATCGGCATATTCCAGATGGACTTCCCATGTGGCTTCCGAAAGATGTGTGGGTGGATCGGCCGAGTATGTACGTCTAATTTGCATATTGCGCAGTTGATCCATAATGGCGTTAATACCCTCTTGATTAAGTGTGTATAAAGTGCTTTTCGGCAACGCATATACAGTGATTGCAGTGGGGGTATCTTCTCGGGTGAATAGGGAAAGAATTTGTCCGGGAATTGGCTGGGCTGTGATCCGTTGGGTGTGATATTGGTGTCCGTGGTCGCCACACTGACCAGGTCCATCTGCGATGATTTCAACACCCAGACACAGATAGCCGGGATCGTCCATATACAGGTAAAAGTCGTAGCGCTCAGATATTTGAGATGCTTTGTTCAACAGGGCTTTGTCTGCACTTTCGAGTAAATCATAGTCGATATAGGAAACAAAATTGCGTAGTTCGTTGTGCTGACCTAGCCAGATTTCGGATTTAGAGTGTGGCAGGACCAAATGCAACTCGCCATTTCTTTCTTCTAAGCAGTTGTCAACTGTTTTGCGACAGCCAATCAAAGATAGTGATAGAATCAGAGCCAGGAGCAATGCGATGTACTTTTTCATCCAAGACACCTCCTATGTAAAAATATGGGTTTCTATATCAAGAATATCAAAAAATGTTCTTGTTTTCAAGGTGCCTCCGGTAAATAAAGTGTAAATTGTGGGATGTAGTTCTTCGTTTCTGCGCAGTAAAGCAGTAAAAAGTGTCATTGCGAGGAGCGAAGCGACGTGGCAATCTCCTGGAATAATCCGATTGCAGTGGTTACGCCGTAGGGTTCGCAAGCGGCGAGAAGCGTTGGAATATCTTCAATCGTTCGCATCAGGTGAAAGCGGACGGCATCCTCTGCCACTTCTGTGGCGTAATGGCAGTAAAGGTTTGCGTCCTTGTGAACCGTGCCGGAAAGTGTGGGGTAGGGGATGGGCGTAAAATTACAGCCGTCCTTCGTCACAGTAATATCCACCCCATCCAGCGCAAGCTCTAACCAAATCTCTCGTCCTTGCCAAGGCTCACAATATACCTCCGGCATCACATGAGGCGGCACCGGGGGAAGAAAGATTGGGCAGTCAAGGCTCTCGGCATAGGCTTCCGCTATAGCCACCGGGCAAGGGGAATTGCGCAAGATTTCTGCGGCGATTGTTATGTTTTCTTCCATGTTAGGTCGCTGAAAATCCAATAAAATCCCACAGCACTCTAATTTTTCTACCACAGCCGCTGCTTCCTCTTGAATTTGCTTTGGATCATGGCTGTCCGGAGGCGTTTGGTCGGTGATGATCAAAAGCGATCCTTTCGGAAGCGCTTCCGGAATCTGCGTCAGTCCCTTGCCGCTGGAGGAAAACCGGCACCCCATCCACCCCAAATTCTCGGGTAATACCTCCGCTCCCAGCATTTCCCCCGGGGTCATGGCCAGAAACTGCCGGATTGCCATGGACAAATCCCTCCTTTTGTGATAAAATAATAATATATTGTATGAATGGGAGTTTTGGGTTATGTCCTTTTCCTTTCTACCTACCATGATGACCGATGCGCTGACAGACCTGACACCGCAATTTCTCCACGACCAAGGTATTAAATTGCTGATGCTGGATTTTGACAACACCATCGTGCCCTATACCACCAGTAAGCCCACTACCCTGATGGCCTGCTGGCTGGCAGGCATGAAGGCATCGGGCATCCAGATCTGCATCGTGTCCAATTCCAAAAACGACCGGGTGCCGAGATTTTGCAAAAAACACGGCCTGAACTGCATCACCCACGCGAAAAAGCCCTTCTCCAAGGGCATTCGCCAATGCCTGGAGCAGTTTCAGTACCCGGCATCGGAGTGCGCATTGGTGGGCGACCAGATTTTTACCGACACTCTGGGTGCCAACGGTTGCGGTGTCCGCTCCATTTTGGTCAAAGCCATTCATAATCACAACATCTGGCTGAAGCTTCGGCACGTTGCGGAGCTGCCCTTCATTTTCATGGCCAGAAACAGGAGGATTTCCTATGAAAAATCTTGAAAAATATATTTCTCTGCTGGACGGCGAGGTGGACGGCCTGCTGCTGACCAGCCGGTTTAGCCGTCACTACGGCGCAGAATTCGACATTGCCGAGGGCGTTGCCATCGTTACCCGGAAGGGCTGCCGCTATTTTACCGACAGCCGCTATATCGAGTCCGCCCAGAATGGCATCCGGGGCTTTGAAGTCATGGAAATGAACCGGGCAAACCCCTATACCAAGCTGCTGAATGATGCCATTGCGGAGTTTGACGTGACGGCGCTGGGCTATGAGGAAGCTTACATGACCATGGCAGAATTTATGGGCTTCGAGAAGTCGCTGAAGGCCAAGCTGGTGCCCATGCACGAAAAAATCGCCCAATTCCGCCGGGTGAAGGAAGCATATGAGCTGGAGCGGATGCGCAAGGCGCAGGAGATCACCGATGCGGCTTTTGCGGAAATCCTGCCCCGGATCCGGGAGGGCATCACCGAGAAGGAACTGGCGGCAGAGCTGGTGTACTGCTTGCTGAAAAACGGAGGTGAGGGTTTGTCCTTTGAGCCTATCGTGGTGTCTGGTCCCAATACCAGTCTGCCCCACGGCGTACCCGGTGACCGGAAGCTTCAAAAGGGCGATTTTATTACCATGGATTTCGGCGTGATCTATCAGGGTTACTGCTCCGACATGACTCGTACTGTTGCATTGGGCTATGCCACCGAGGAGATGGAAACTGTCTATAATACAGTGCTGCAGGCGCAGCTTGCAGGCATTGCCGCCAGCCGTGCAGGCGCCACCGGTGCCGATATTGACGTAGCCGCCCGGAAGGTGATCGCTGATGCCGGATATGGCGCCTATTTTGGTCATGGCTACGGCCACAGCTTGGGCCTGGAAGTCCATGAGCTGCCCAGCTGCAGCCCCGCAAGCACAGTTCCCATGGAGGAGAATATGGTTTCCTCCGCTGAACCGGGCATCTATTTGCCGGGGAAATTCGGCGTTCGCATCGAAGATGTGGTGGTTTTCACCGCCGATGGTTGTGAAATTTTGACCAAAAGCCCGAAAAATTTGATAATTGTTTGAAAAAATTCCGTTTCCCCCTTGAAAAATTCCAGGATTTCGGTTAGAATATATCAGCTAAGAAATGTAAATACTTCGCCCCCGAAAGGGAGAGCAATTTAGGAGGATAT
>JAZONA010000040.1:0-8619 GCA_045654265.1 Faecousia sp. | reverse complement strand
TTCATCTTTTCCTCTTTGCTAAACTTTCTGTGTGGTATTCCTTTCTTGCCCATTGTTTCACATCCTTTCCAAATCCATTATACTACGAAAAAGTAGACACCCACACTTTTGTGAGTGTCTACTTTTATTTTACAGGTGCAGAGCTGCGTTGCAGCCCGGCATTTTTTCATATATTCTGTTATACAAGCCGGCGGCAAACTACCACCAGACGGCCATTTTCCTCGTTAGTTCTGTCGCAGGTGGACAGCGTAAGAAGCTTTTCGCCGTATATGGGGCGAATGCCCGTATCATAGTAAGACAATTCCAGACAGCTGTTGACAAATCTGCCGAATTTTGCCGCATCCTTGGTATCATTAAACAGATGGTAACTAAATCCCTCGCCCATGTCCGCACTGGTCATAAACACTGCGAATATCTCATAAGTGTGATACTCTGTCAGGGTATCGAAGTACACATACTTATGTTCCTCCCAGAAGGATTTGCTTTTATACTTATGCAGATTGCCGAACATCGTACCATTGCCCATGTTATGGCCATAAAGAACAACATTCGTGGAAGGTCTGTTTACATCACACTCTTCCTTGGCGTAGATCGCACCACATACCGCATCATTTTTAGCAAAATCCCGCCGAAGGTAAAAATCCTTTTGGTTGGGTGTTTGCATAACGGGATAGTTAATGTTGGTATCCTCAATTTTGATCCAGCCGACCATGTCGCTGTTCAGCTCATGGAACGCCCGGTACTCAAAAAGAATATCCGACTCCACAATAGGCTCTGTGGGCTTGGTGCTAGCATCCGGTGTCTCCGGCTCATCCGGGACAATAATGGGGGCCTCCGGAATGGTAGGGCGGGTCACTTCTGCGGAAAGAGATTCCTTTTGAGCAACGATGTCATCCCAGTTATTCTTATCCTGCTTGTCGGTAATATACTTTTCGGCAATTACCGATGCGCTAAGGATCACAATAACGCTCAACGTGCCCACAACAGACCAATATATGATATTTTTCGCAATCTTCTTCTTAATTCGCAGCATGCCTGTGCCTCCAACTGCAGTTTTCATATATAATACAAGATTTTCTCTTAAAAGTAAAGTGAAATAACTGTAAACTACAGCGACGGCTTTTGCATAACAAAGCGCCAAAGACGTTGCTGATCTTCCACAGAAGCATAGCCGATGCCCACACGAGGCACTGCTGTCACAGCGCAAGACTCTCCATCATCCTCAATCCACAGCTCATCACCACAGATATTCCCACGATTCAGTTCCCCGGTGATCCCAAGGGCCTTGGTGAGCTTGGCAGGGCCGGTTGCACCCTCGCAGGCACGAATCAGCACTGCTTCCGGCGCCTCCACATCCCCGGTGACCACATTCAGCAACCAATGCATTCCGTAACAAAGATAAATATAGATGGTGCCAGCATCGGCATACAGCACCTCCGTCCGCTTGGTACGCCCTTTATGCGCATGGCAGGCAGTGTCTTCCTCGCCGCAGTAAGCCTCGGTTTCTGTAATGCGCAAACAGCGCACCTCACCGTTTTCCAGCCGATGAACCAGCCGTTTCCCCACCAATTCCTGAGCAACAGCCAAACACGGTCGGTGATAAAAATCGTATTCCAGGCGCACTATTTTCCCTCACTTTTCTTTGTTTTTTATAGTATATCAAACTTTCTTATAACCAGCAACCCTTCCATGCATTTTTCTGCTAAAAAAGCAAAAATAACTCTTGACAAATAGTATTTCCGTGCTATAATAAGCGTGTTCTGTTTGAGCCGCCGGTATAGCTCAGTTGGTAGAGCAACTGATTTGTAATCAGTAGGTCGGGGGTTCGAGTCCGTCTACCGGCTCCAGCCATTTGACCGCTCAATCAGACTCGAACAATCAAATGCAATGCGGATGAGCATTGCCGGCGAAGGCTTGACCGAGCCGCACCTTGATTAAACGAGTCCGTCTACCGGCTTCAACAAGCAGCAACTGAATATGGGGGAGTTCCCGAGTGGCCAAAGGGGACAGACTGTAAATCTGCTGCGTATCGCTTCGATGGTTCGAATCCGTCCTCCCCCACCAGAAATAAGACCAATCCTTTGGGATTGGTCTTTTTCTGCATTTGGGCATTGTTGGCGACCCTGCAGGATTGTGCAAATCACGCCTGCGCTATACAATCATTTATCACACTATACAAATCCTTTGAAATATGTTATAGTAAAATAAAGGAGGGATATTGTATGAATTCCATTACCAAACTGGTTATTTTGATCCTTGCACTGTCCATGGTATTAACAGGATGTGGTATATCCGCAGATGATCCGACGGTTGCCACCCGGGGTTCCTTCGCCACGATTGGCACAGAGCCTACCACTGAGGAACCTATGGAGCCATCGACGGAAGAACCATCGATAGAAGAACCATCGATAGAAGAGCCCTCAACGGAACCGACCACGCTTCCTACGCTACCTCCCGAGCCTGTTCACTCCGACCTATACATTCCCGGTCTGGAGGTAGACGATGTAATCCGCTTCTTCAATGAAGTCTGTCTGGATGCGGAATTCTCCGACAACGGCAACCCTTCTCTTATTCAAAAATGGGTTGAGCCAATCTACTACCAGATCAACGGTGACTATACCGAACAGGACATGATCGTCCTGAACAGCTTCACAGAATGGCTGAACACCATCCACGGATTCCCCGGTATAGCCGTTTCCCCTGCCCCCTATCAAACGAATATGGAAATCTACTTCTGCAATGTAGATGAGATGATTCAGCGGATGGGCGAGCAATATGCCTATATGGATGGTGCCGTTACCTTCTGGTACATGGACAACGCCATCTATAACGAGATCATCTGCTACCGTTCGGAGATCAACCAATTTACCCGTAACTCAGTCATTCTGGAGGAGATCTATAACGGTCTTGGCCCGGTGCAGGACACAAGCCTGCGGGAAGACAGCCTGATCTATTCCGGTTTTTCCGAACCCCAATGGATGACTGATGTAGATGAGCTGATTCTAAAGCTTCTGTACCATCCTCTGATAGAGCCGGGCATGAACGCCGACGAATGCGAAACCATTATCCGGGAGCTTTATTATTAATCGCTGTAAATGATTGTTTATGGGATGAACACACCGCATCTCTTGCCCCCTCTGACGAGGTGCTGCTTTGCAGCGCAATAATGTGCTAAACGATCATTTACACTTCCCGCTATACACAAAAGCACCTGATTTTGTACAAAATCAGGTGCTTTATCCATTCTCGCATCCGTATCTTGGGGATTGTATTTCCCCACGGGGCATGGTATAATTATTGGTAACTTTTTCTCAGGAGGTTTGGGTATGAACATTATCATTGCCGGCAGCGGTCAGGTAGGTGCCACTCTGGCTCGTCAGCTCTCCGCTGAGGGTTATGACGTGACCCTCATTGATTCTAAATCCAGTGTGGTGGAATCCTGCGTTGCCAAGTACGACATCATGGGCATCACCGGCAACTGTGCCTCCATGTCCACCCTCTGTCAGGCCGGCATCCAGAACGCCGATCTACTCATCGCCGCCACCAATGCCGACGAAGTGAATCTGCTGTGTTGCACCACTGCCCACGGCATCAACCCCAAGCTCCATACCATCGCCCGGATTCGCAATCCGGAATATACGGACCAGATCTACGAAATGCGGGATATTTTCGGTCTTTCCATGGCAGTCAACCCGGAAAAGCAAGCCGCAAGGGAAATCGAGCGTCTGCTGAAATACCCCGGCTTCCTCCGCCGTGACATTTTTGCCAAGGGTCGTACCGAAATCGTGGAGCTTCGCATCGACAAGGACAGCAAGCTGCGCAACGCCACCATGATGGACATTACCGGCATCGTCAAGTGCCGTGTGCTGGTCTGCGCCGTGCTGCGAAACGGCACCGCCGTGGTTCCCAACTCCGGTACCTTCACGTTGCTGGAGGGTGACCGGGTCTTCGTCACCGCTCCCTCGGAAAATCTGACTATCCTTCTGAAGAATCTGGGCATTATCACCCGTCGGGTGCGCACCGTTACCCTCTGTGGCGGTGACCGGATCAGCTTTTACCTTGCCCGCCAGCTGAAAAAGAGTGGCATCCACACCCAGATCATCGAATCTAACAAAACCCGCTGTCAGGAGCTGTTTACCCAACTCCCCGGCACAGAGATCATCCACGGCGATGCCACGGATATGGAACTTTTGGAAAGCGAAGGAATTGACCGTTCCGACGCTCTAGTGACTCTCACCGGAACCGATGAGCTGAATATGATCATCTCCCTTTACGCCTCCAACAGCAAGATCCCTCAGGTGATCACCAAGCTAACCCAAATCGACAACCGCTCCATCATCGATTCACTGAATCTGGGCAGCGTGATCTGCCCCAAGGAGCTGTGCTGTAACACCATTATCCGTTACGTCCGGGCCATGCAGAATCAGGAAGGTGCCGCTATTTCCGTCCACGCCATCGCCGATGGTCAGGTAGAAGCCATGGAGTTTTTGGTGGACGAAAATACCAAAAACTGCGGAATCCCCCTGAAGCAGCTGAAGCCCCGGCCCAACGTGCTGATTGCCAGCATTTCCCACGGCTCCCAGACGGAGATCCCCAACGGCGACTCCACCTTCCAGCAAGGTGACACCCTGGTGGTGGTCACCAGCGGCCGTGGCATCATTCGCCAAATCAACGACATTTTCCAGTAAGAGGCGCTTATGAACTATAAAATGATCGGGCGATTCCTCGCCCAGATACTCTCCATAGAGGGTCTGTTCATGATCCCGGCGCTGATCATCGGTCTGTGCTGCCGGGAATGGATGGCCGTTCAGGGCTTCATTGCCGCCATCATCGCCATTGCGCTTGTGTCACTGGTGCTGTTTTTGCTGTGCAAAAAAGCCCCCAACGCCCTGAATGCCCGGGAGGGTATGGTGTGTGTGGGCATCAGCTGGATCGTGCTCAGTCTTTTCGGATGTCTGCCTTTCTGGCTTTCCCGGGAGATCCCCAACTATATCGACGCCTTTTTTGAGATCGTTTCCGGCTTCACCACCACCGGCTCCTCTATTTTGACGGATGTGGAAGCGCTGTCCAAGAGCCTGATCTATTGGCGAAGCTTCAGCCATTGGCTGGGCGGCATGGGTGTGCTGGTATTTCTGCTTGCCATCGTCCCCGGCAACAAGGACAAGGGCTTCACCATGCACCTGCTACGGGCGGAAAGCCCCGGCCCCAGTGTTGGCAAGCTGGTGCCCCGGATGCGCAAAACCGCCACGATTTTGTACCTGATCTACATTTCCCTGACGGTGCTAAACTTCATTTTCCTCATCGCAGGAAAAATGCCTGTGTTCGATGCAGTATGTACTGCCTTCGGCACCGCCGGCACCGGTGGTTTTGGCATAAAAAACGATTCCTTGGCCAGCTACAGTCCCTATATTCAAAACGTAACCACCGTTTTCATGCTGATTTTCGGCGTGAATTTCAGTTGCTACTACCTGATCCTTCTGCGCCAGTTCCGCAACGTTCTGAAGGACGAGGAGCTGCGGCTGTATGTGGGTATCGTGCTGGCCAGCATCGTAGCCATCGTGCTGAACATCCGGCATCTGTACCCCACCCTGGAAGAAACCATCCGCCACGCATCCTTCACCGTTTCCACCATTATCACCACCACCGGCTTTGCCACCACGGATTTTGACCTTTGGCCGGCATTTTCCAAGGGCATCATCATGTTCCTGATGGTGATCGGTGCCTGCGCCGGCAGTACCGGTGGCGGATTGAAGGTGGCACGACTGCTGATGCTCCTGAAGAGCCTGCGTCGAAATATTTCTCAGGTTCTGAATCCCCGGAAGGTGCGCTACGTCCGCATCAACGGTCAGGTCACCGACGAGAAAATTCTGGATAACACCAACGCATATCTTGCCGCTTATGTGTCCATCATCATTTTCAGCTACATTCTTATTTCCATTGATGGCTTCTCCATCGGCACCAATTTCACTGCCGTGCTGGCCTGCTTCAACAACATTGGCCCCGGTTTGGAAGCCGTAGGCCCCACCTGCAATTTTTCTCAGTTCAGTACCCTGAGCAAGCTGGTGCTGTCGGTGGATATGCTGGCCGGTCGACTGGAGATTTTCCCCATTTTGGTACTATTCTCCCGAAGCACCTGGCGTGGCAGATGATCCTTGTGAAAATTCCATAAGGATAGCCCCTGACACGTTTCCATTTTAGTATGGATTTCCACTTGCAATTTACGCAAAAAATCGCCATAATAGTATGCGGTGAAAGTTGGGTTTTCACCCGATTCCAAGAATCCTTCCGATAGCGCAAGCTATCAGAGAAATGAGGTCAATTATGGAAAGAAAAATCGGAACCACTTCCCGTGGCGTGCGCTGCCCCATCATTCGTGAGGGCGACGATCTGTGCAAGATCGTTGTGGACAGCGTACTGGAGGCCGCTGAGAGCGAGGGTATTACCCTGTGCGATCGGGATGTGGTGGCCATGACCGAGTCCATCGTGGCTCGCGCTCAGGGTAACTACGCTTCCATCGATGCCATCGCCAAGGATGTTAACGCTAAGCTGGGCGGCGAAACTGTGGGTGTTATCTTCCCCATTCTGTCCCGCAACCGCTTCGCCATCTGCCTGCGTGGTATCGCCAAGGGTGCAAAGAAGATCGTGCTGATGCTCAGCTACCCCTCCGACGAGGTGGGCAATGAGTTGGTCAGCTTCGATCAGCTGGATGCCGCTAAGGTCAACCCCTATTCCGATGTTCTGTCTTTAGAAAAATACCGGGAGCTGTTCGGTGCCAATCCCCACCCCTTCACCGGCGTGGACTATGTCCAGTACTACGGCGATCTGGTTCGTGAGTGCGGCGCTGAGGTGGAGATCATCTTCGCCAACGATCCCCGGGCTATCCTGCCCTACACCAAAAATGTCCTGAACTGCGACATTCACACCCGTGCCCGGACCAAGCGTCTGCTGCTGGCCGCCGGTGCTGAGCGTGTGTGCGGTCTGGACGACATTCTCACCACCTCCATCGACGGCAACGGCTACAACGAGCACTACGGCCTGCTGGGCTCCAACAAGTCCACCGAGGACAAGGTCAAGCTGTTCCCCCGGGACTGCAACGATCTGGTGCTGAATATCCAGAAGAGCTTCCTGGAGAAGACCGGCAAGCATGTTGAAGTCATGGTCTACGGCGACGGTGCCTTCAAGGATCCCGCCGGCAAGATCTGGGAGCTGGCCGACCCGGTGGTTTCCCCTGCATACACCCCCGGCTTGGAGGGTACTCCCAACGAGCTGAAGCTGAAGTATCTGGCTGATAACGACTTTGCAAATCTGTCCGGCGACGAGCTGAAGTCCGCTATTCAGGGCGCTATCCGGGAAAAGGAAGGCAACCTGGTGGGCAACATGGCCTCTCAGGGCACCACTCCCCGCCGCCTCACCGACCTGATCGGCTCTCTGTGCGACCTGACCTCCGGTTCCGGCGACAAGGGCACCCCCATCATCTGGGTGCAGGGTTATTTCGATAACTATATCAGCTAATCCCCTACGCTAAATAGCTGACCATGCCTTTTCTCATTGACAAGGCATGGTCAGCATGGTATAATTTACAAGATAACGACTTTCGAAAAGGAGTACACGACCATGGAACACAAGCTCAAGATTCATGCCACTGCCTGCGAACCTGACTTTGGTATTCGTGTTTCCAATTTCCTGAAGAACGTCGGCATTAGTGTTTCCAATTTTGAATACGCTGTTTTTCCCGGCTTTTGTGATGTGCATGTGCATTTCAGAGAGCCGGGGTTTTCTTATAAGGAAACCATCGCCACCGGCTCCCGTGCGGCGGCTCGGGGTGGCTACACAGCCGTGTGTACCATGCCGAATCTGAAGCCCACGCCGGATTCTTTAGAGAACCTGAACCTGCAACGGAGCATCATCGAAAACGATGCCTGCATCCACGTCTACCCCTACGGCACCATCACCGTGGGTGAAAAGGGCGACGAGCTGGCGGATCTTCCTACTATGGCACCCTACGTCTGCGGTTTTTCCGACGACGGACGGGGCGTGCAAAGCGACGACATGATGCGCACCGCCATGGTAAAAGCCAAGGAGCTGGGCAAGATGATCGTAGCCCACTGCGAGGTAAACGAGCTGCTCCGCCGGGGCTACATCCACGACGGCGAATACGCCAAGACCCACGGTCACCGGGGCATCTGTTCCGAAAGTGAATGGGTGCAGATCGCCCGGGATCTGGAGCTGGTGAAGGAAATCGGCTGCAGCTACCACGTCTGCCACATCTCCACCAAGGAGAGTGTGGACATCATCCGCAAGGCCAAGGCCGAGGGTGTGGACGTCACCTGCGAAACCGGCCCCCACTACGTGATCCTTTCCGACAGCGATCTGCAGGAGGATGGCCGTTACAAGATGAATCCCCCTCTGCGCAGCGAAGCTGACAAGCTGGCGCTGATCGAGGGCATCGTAGACGGCACCATCGACATGATCGCCACCGACCATGCTCCCCACTCTGCCGAGGAAAAGAGCAAAGGTCTGGAGGGTAGTGCCTTTGGCGTGGTGGGTTTGGAAACCGCCTTCGCCGCTATGTACACCCATCTGGTCAAGCCCGGAATTATTTCCATGGCGCGGCTGGTG
>JAZONA010000039.1:0-8410 GCA_045654265.1 Faecousia sp. | reverse complement strand
ACCCCAAATGTCAATCGAAAAAAGGTAATACCATAATATACGGAACAAATCGCAATATAATCTTGCAAAAATCTTAGAATAATAGGCAATACTCGTAGTTGCGGTTGCTGTTATTCAGCCGTTTAACGAATGCAACGCTCGGTGCAAGTGCGTTGCATTGTATCAAATTGTGTAGTATATGCCAATAAATCCTATAGTGAATGATACATTCACTATGGGATTTATTCTTTGTGGGAAACGGACTCGAACCCATCTAAATGCGGCGCGGATGAGCGCCGCTTGCCGCCGCCTGGACGGCGGCAACACCTTCATTTTCTGCCATCAGGCAGAAAATGCTACTCAAGTCCTGTCATCCGCACCAAAATACCTACCGTAGATTGATACAATAGTATCTGTTATGGTAGGTATTTACACATTAAGAAAGGCACGAACACTGACAGTGAATCCGCAGGG
The DNA here is from genome assembly GCA_045654265.1 of Faecousia sp. Classification (GTDB taxonomy): domain Bacteria; phylum Bacillota; class Clostridia; order Oscillospirales; family Oscillospiraceae; genus Faecousia. Next base: position 7,957 of record JAZONA010000039.1, on the reverse strand, counting down.
CTGGCTGCTTCATATATCAGTAATCGTGCCTTAATGGAAAGTAGAATCTACAACCGGTAGCAGTTCTAAGCAAGAAAACATAGAAGGCATACCCATCGAAACTACATCCAATTGTAATATACTGCAGTTAAGCAAGAATGTCAACGATTCGGTCGTATAACGAATGCAACGCCGCGTGAATATGCGTTGCATTGTATCATAATAAAAAGAGAGGCTTGGCCTCTCTTTTTATTATTTCCGAAAGAAAATGATAGGACTCGAACCCGTCTAAATGCGGTGGGAGGAGCAGCATTACTTGTAGTGAGCAGTCGCAGTTACAACAAAGTATCCGGTTCCCAGGGCACCGCTGGTGTAGTAAGATACTGTGATCTTTATATTGTATTTGGAGCTGCTCGATTCGTAACCATTATACAGTCGGTCTACCGCTCTAATAACGATTTTCTCCAGAGCTTTCTGACCGCCTTCATACTCAACACTGAAAAAGTAGGTGCTTATATTTTGATCGCGGCCATCATTACTTTCAGTAGTAACCGTTCCCATTCCAAAGCCCAGCTCTTTTGCATGCTTCAGGCCTACATTTTTCGCTGCATCCAAATCATATTTGCCGTTCTTTCCGTAAAGCTGGGTCTCGGTTTTGCCGCAGTAACTACATTTGGATACCTTTTGACCGGCAAAATGGTCCGTTGGCTTGTAATCTTCCACCACAACGTAATCATGCCCTGCTTTCTCAGGGCTTTTGCTTCCACAGACGGTGCATTTTGCATAAGTGTTGCACTCCGCATCGCCATAGCTGTGATTTGCCAGATCGTAATCACACTCCACACTGTGGCCACACAGGGTACAAACCTTCTCACCCTTACCTCGGTCGGTACAGGTAGGTTTACGGATCACCTTGTCCGTATAATCATGCTTATCTGACTTAGGTATTTTCTCCACCTGTTCCTGATGGTTACAGAGGGTACAAAAAACAGAAATCTCACCTTCTGCTACACAGGTAGGCTCACCGGTAACAGTTTTTTCGCCAAATACATGCTCCAGTGTGTCGAGTTCTTCATCCTTTGTATCACCGCACCCTTTGCAGGTGTATGTAAGCACACCCTTTTCTGTGCAAGTAGGAGCTTTCGTTTCTACGCCTTCGCTAAATTCATGCTCAACCATAGGGATCGGCTCTGTTTTTGTATCGGCACAAACACTGCAGGTGTAAGTGCGTGTTCCTTCAGCAGTACAGTTTGCTTCCACAGTGACCACACCTGCGTCATAATCATGGTCTGTAGTAGGAATAGGCTCGGTACACGAATATCCACACAGCTTGCAGGTATCTGTTTTGACACCCTCCTTTAAGCAATTGGCCTCTGCGGTGATAGCAGAGTCAAAGTCATGTATACATTCCTTCTGGCATGACGAAAAAGCGATGCATACGCAAATTGCGATCAGTACAAACAGTGTTTTTTTCATAGCATTCACATCCTTTATTTTTATTGCAGGAGTTATATTAGAGCCGCCCCTGCTTGGTTTCTAAGATTCAAATATTGTCACACAAGTCCATCCTCTGTGAGTCCCATATTTATACTGGATGCCGCTACATAGATTATCGATGTTTACCTAATTCAATTTTACTGGATTATCTTTCCAATGTCAACAATTTAGGCGTAGTTAATTTGATTGTGTAATTGGCATAAACAGCCTCTCATGCCAGAAATAATATAGAAGTTTATTCTAAAATGTTTGATGCTACCGAAGAAGAAGTTGAGAAAATGTTAGATATTGAATATCCAGCAACAGAATAGTTTTTTGATTTCATGGATTTATAACGGCAAGCCATAAGCGGACGAAACTATGATACATTTTCGTAGTTTCGTCCGTTTATTGAACTTTACTTTCTTTGCTCAATATGATATATTGTTGTTGATGAGTATTTTACTCATCGCTGATTGCAGAGTGTTTCATCTGGGGAAAGAGGAGCTAGGCATTGCGCTGAACTCTGGTGCGGTACTGCAACGGTTGGCATTGTTCCACCTTAAAATGCACCCAGGACAATGCCACCTCTAAAACAACGGCACTGATCGCAGAAGTGGGTTCTACGTAGTTGGTGTTGTTGTTTTATTTTTTCTTATCGTTATCCTTGCACCCTTGTATGATTGACTGCGTAAAGATAAAACAAAAAGGAGAGGCTTTGCCTCTCCTTTTTGTTGGTGCGGATAAGCGTCACTTGCCGCACGCACCATATTGCGTGCTCATGCACAATTTTATATGTTTGTTCATTTTCCTCTGCAAAGTGACACAGTTTCCCATTGAAAAATCCGACAACTTGCGTTAAACTGAATAGGCAAGCGGGCATTGCCTACAAATGCCCCGCTTCGCGAAAATTCACGAAAAGGGGTTTGCAGATGGGAACGAACGAGTTGGGCAAAAACCTAATAGACAACGCAAAGATCCTTGCCAAGATCGCACTGACCACCGGCCTGCAAATGGGAACAATTCTTGGCGCAAAGGCTCTCTACGATTCCTTCTTCCCAAGATACGAAAAGCGGGACATCGATACTGTTTTCGGCGAATTTGATTACAGCCGCGTAGAGGAAGGTCTGACACGCACCACCTTTTTCTTTCCCAGCGGCCCGTGGAAGCTTCAGGGATATTTTTACCCCTGCTTCGGTGCGAAGAAAATGGTCGTGATTTGCCACGGCATGCATGCCGGAGCAGATGATTACCTTCCGTTTATTGCGTACTTTGTCCACAACGGTTACGCCGTATTTTCCTACGATTGCCAAGGTACCTACGCCTCCGAGGGCGACTCCACTGTGGGTATGTGCACACCGCTGGTGAATTTGGATCATGCGCTGACCTACATCAAAAACGACCGGCAGTTATCCCAATATAAGCTGTATTTGTTCGGGCATTCCTGGGGCGGCTACGCAGCGACCTCGGTGCTTTCTCTTCACAAAAACATCTGCGGCTGTGCAGCGGTAGCGCCCTTTAACAGTGGCTATACACTGCTGGTGGAAAAGGGAGAGCAATATGCAGGCTCCCTCAAGGACTCGCTCGTGGGCGGTTTCCCGAAGAATTTTTTGGAGATCTATCAATCGCTGCTTTTTAAGAACTACACAAAGCTGGATGCGGTAAAAGGCATAAACAGTACCGATGTGCCGGTTTTTATCGCCCATGGTACCCAGGATTTTGTGATCAGCTTCAATCATCAATCCGTGATTTCTCATAAAGACGAGATCAGGCCAAAAAATGTGACATATTATGTGGGCACCGGCGCCCATGCGGGGCATAATACCATTCTGCACTCAGAGCGGGCTGTCGCCTATCAGAAGCAGGTGGAGAAAGACCTGAAGCAGCTGAAGAAGGAATGCGATCGGGAGCTTACGCAGGAGGAAAAGGCGGCGTTCTGCCGGCGTGTCGACCATGCTTTGTACAGCGAGGTCAATACGGAAATGATGCAGGCCATTTTGAATATGTTTAACAAATGCGCATGATAACAAGTATCCAAATCCATGGGCAGGAGCATTTTCGGTTCGGCCATCGTTAAGAAAAAGATTTTGTTGTTACAGTTTTGTAATTGCATTTTTTGGGGTCAATTGTTATAATTAAGTTAGGATAAAGGTCAAAATTCAATGAAAGGAGCATATTTATGAACGGAAAAAGCAAGTGCAAGATTCTTAAGGACATTCGCAAAAAGATTGCCGAAGACAACGACATTGCCTACGTGACTTCCGAGTGCAAGTACCAGGGAGAATGCTCCGGAACCTGCCCCAAGTGCGAAGCGGAGCTTCGCTATCTGGAGGATGAGCTGAACAAGCGGAAAAACATTGGCAAAGCCGTGGCTGTAGCGGGTATTGCGGCGGCCTTGGTGGTAGGAGCCGCAGGGTGTACCATGGACGACGTCCCTCCCGAGGCTCCGCCGCGCAATACCACCTCCGCAGCTGGATATATGGGGTATATATCCGCAGTGGACTGATACATCCGGAAGGAGGAAGTTTATGAACGGAAAAAGCAAGTGCAAGATTCTTAAGGACATTCGCAAAAAGATTGCCGAAGACAACCACATTGCCTACGTGACTTCCGAGTGCAAGTACCAGGGAGAATGCTCCGGAACCTGCCCCAAGTGCGAAGCGGAGCTTCGCTATCTGGAGGATGAGCTGAACAAGCGGAAGAATTTGGGCAAGACCGTTGCTGTGGCGGGGATCGCAGCGGCTTTGGTGGTAGGTTCCACCGGCTGTGCCAGTATTATTCCCACGCAAACCGGTGGTTCTCCCCCCGTCCAAGATCGCACCACCTATCAGACCGAACCGACCACCGAGCCAACAACTGCCGAGCCTACCACCATGGAACCGCTGATGGGGGAGCCGGCAATTGATTACACCGAAGCCACGGTGGAGGCGCAAGGCGAATTGTCCCCGGAGGATTACACACAAGAATTCATGGGCGTGCCCCCTGTGGAGGAGTTCATGGGTGATGCAATCATAGAGAACGAATGGCCATGGTAAATAACGTTGCGCCTTTTGTGGCCCGGGCACGGCATCGGATGTTGGTGGACGGTCAAGGCGTGACCACGTTGGTGTGCTTCCACGGATGCCCTTTGCGGTGCCACTGGTGCCTGAACCCCTTCACCCTCGACCCCAGCACCAAAAAGGAAATGCTGACACCCCAGGCACTTTATGAAAAGGTGCGCATTGACGAGCTGTACTTTCTGGCCACCGGCGGCGGTGTCACCTTCGGCGGTGGGGAACCTCTGCTTTACAGCGATTTTCTTTTGGAATTCCGGAAGATTTGCGGGAATGACTGGCATTTATGCGCAGAAACATCGCTGAATGTGCCGTGGGAGAATGTGGAAAAGGCGGCATCCTGTATCGACCATTTTTACATCGACTGCAAGGACACCGACCCGGATATCTACCGCCGTTACACCGGTCAGGACAATGCCCGGATGCTGGACAATTTACGTCGGCTTTTGGAAATCGTAGAACCCGGGCGCGTCACTGTGCGTGTTCCTCTGATCCCCCAATTTAACACCGAGGAAGATCAGAAACGTAGCCGGGAATTTTTGCAAGAAATGGGCATTGAAGAATTCGACTTATTTACCTATAAAACGGAAACTTAGCAGGGCGGAGCAGGCCCTGCTAAGTTTTTATAAGCGTACTTCTACCGGCTGACGAAGGGTTATGGTATCCGGGGTTATGTTGCAGTCCATAGCCAAGATTGTCACGCCGGAAGCGGCTGCTTCCCGTAAGGCTGCACCAAAAGCTGGGTCTGTGGTGTCGTTGGGATGCAGATAGGCTACATCAGTCATCTGAATCACGAACAGCACATAAGCTCCAAAGCCATCTTTAGCGGCTTGCGTCAAGCCTTTCAGGTGTTTGACACCTCGGGTGGTAGGAGCATCGGGGAAGGCGCAAATTCCTTGATCTTCTAAAGTAACACCCTTGACCTCCAAAAAACAGCGCTGCCCGTTTTTTTCAAAGGAAAAATCGAAACGGGAATCTCCGTGAAAGGATTCAGCTCGCAAAGCGGTAATGGAGCCAAGTCCACCGTCTGCCAGCCATTCTCCGGCGGCAATGTTAGGGGCCTGGGAGTCCATATTGATCAGACGATGGCCTTTCTGCACTGTGATGAGATCGAATTTGGTTTTTCGGTGAGGATTTTGGGCTTCCTCGCACCAAACGGTTACGCCTGGCTGCAGAAGTTCCCGACAGCGACCGGTGTTTTTGACGTGGCAGGTATGAACTTGGTCGTCGATTTTTACATTGGCGATAAAACGATTGGGGCGAGAGAGAAAAGAACCAAGTTTTATGCGATGGTATTTCATTGTATTCACATCCTTTTTTATAGAATAACAGATTTTTGCGGAAAAGCCAAGACAAAAGACTTGACATTTGCTGAAAATGTGCTATAATTGAATCCGTTCCAAACGGAGGCTTAGCTCAGCTGGTTAGAGCGCATGCTTCACACGCATGAGGTCACAGGTTCGAGTCCTGTAGTCTCCACCATAAACAAAACCCCATCCGTAAGGATGGGGTTTTGTTTATGGTGGAAATAAGACACAGGACTCGAACCCATCTAAATGCAACAGTCCAGTGGACTGTTGCTTGCCGTTGGCTTGACAGCGGCAATACCGAAATTAAGTCGAGTCCTGTAGTCACCGAACCATCCTCATCCGTAAGGATGGGGGTTTGTTTATGGTGGCAATAAGACACAGGACTCGAACCCATCTAAATGCAACAGTCCAGTGGACTGTTGCTTGCCGCTGGCTTGACAGCGGCAATACCGCAATTAAGTTGAGTTCTGTAGTCTATAAAAAAATGCGGGAGCAAGCCCCCGCATTACTATTTTACACAATCTTTTCAATCAGCTTACAGAGGATGTTCCAATCCTCACCTTCGTATTCCATGCGGTGCAGGCCGGGGGCGGGATACAAAGCCGGGGCAGCAGGCGTCTGATCCGGAGGGGTCAGGTTGGTGTGCATGTATAGTGTTGCCATGCCCAGTTTATCCGCACCGGCAATGTCGGTAAAGCGGTCATTGCCGATCATCAGACAATGGTTCACATCCAGATTTCGTTCATCGATCAGGGCCTGGTAGAATCGGGAATCCGGCTTGCGGCAGCGGTAGTCGGAGGAAATGTAAATGCCGTCCAACTGCTCACCCAGTCCCAGATGCCGCAGCTCAAAGGCGGTGAAGATCCGCTGCGCATTGCTCAGCAACCACAGACGGCAACCCTTTTTCCGTAGCTGGGCCAGCGCATCCAGCGCACCGGGATAGAGCTTGATATATTCCGTAGCGCTGATGCGGAAAAGCTGCGCGGCGTTGATACCCAGCGCATCGGCATTATCGATGCCCTTCTGCCGAAACAGCTCTGCCATAATCTGCTCAAAGGGGATGTCCGGGAAGCATTCGTAGCTCTGCCCAGCCTTAGCCTCTCGCTTGCGAAGCTCCTGCTCAAAGGCGGCACGGAGGCTGTCTTTCGTGTAGTGGGCACCGTAATATCCAAAATAAAGGGCGGTCTTTTCCCACACCAGATCGTTTTCGTCAGTGTGGATGTCCACCAATGTGCCGTAAAGATCAAAAATCAGATCCGTATATTTCATAGTATCACTCCTTTGCAATATCATAACCGATTTTTGGGAAGAATGCAACAAAAAGGAACCCCGGAGCAGACGCTCCGGGGGAATTTTATGCTTTTTTGCGATTTTCAACCAATTGCCAGACTTTATTCACCAGAAGTGTGCCCAGAATACCGAAGGCAACGCCCAAAACAATGGAGGTCAGTACATCGGTAGGGTAGTGGACATACAGATACAGTCTGGAGAAGGCGATCAGAGCGGCCAGAATCAGTGCCGGAATGCCAACCTTCTTGTTGAACAAAAACAGCGCTGTGGCACCCTCAAAAGAGGCAATGGTGTGTCCGGAGGGGAAGGAGAAGTCGTGCTGGGCTTCGATGAGCAGGGGAATCTCCCGACCGAAAACCTCCCACTGGTAATCATATGGACGAATTCGGGCAAATCCGGGCTTCATGATCAGGTTGCACACCACAAGGCCCATCAGCAGCGCAGCACCCATGCTCAGGCCAGCCTTACGGGTTTTCTTGAAAATCAACAGCACCACCGCAATGGCGATCCAAAAGATACCGCCGTCACCCAGCAGGGTGATCACGGGCATCACCTTATCCAGAAAACCGGAACTCAGGTGTTCGGCAATCCAGTCCAGAATGGGCAGATCAAAATGTTCAGCAAGGTAAGAGAACATTATTTAGCCTCCTCATACCAGGCGTAGACCACCATGGGTTCCAGATCAGCAGCCAAGGTCACTTTGTTGTTTTCGTTAGGAGCAAAAGCAAGGCTCATCTTGGTATTACCCTCAGCATCCACGGTCTTGGTAAACCAGCCAGCGAAGGTCTTGCCCTCTACTGCAGGCACCTCGGGGGTGGTGATGGAGCGACTGTCGGAGGCTACCATCTC
>JAZONA010000038.1:0-1782 GCA_045654265.1 Faecousia sp. | reverse complement strand
CTTGGAGGAGTTGGGGTCTGCCTCGTCAGCAATCAGAGCCTCACGCAGAACCTTCCAGTTGAAGCAGTAGATACCCATGGAAGCGTTGGTGGACTTGGGCTTTGCGGGCTTCTCTTCGAACTCGTAGATGGAGTTGTCGGGGTTGGTGTTCAGGATGCCGAAGCGGGATGCTTCTGCCAGGGGGACGTTACGGACAGCGATGGTGCAGGCTGCATCGTTGGCAACATGGTATTCCACCATTGCGTTGTAGTCCATCTTATAGATATGGTCGCCGGACAGGACAACGACGTAGTCGGGATCGAAACGGTCCACGAAGTCGATGTTCTTGTAGATTGCGTTAGCGGTGCCTTCGTACCAGCCGGACTTCTTGTCGTTACGCTCGTAGGGGGGCAGAACCTGTGCGCAGCTCTGAGTCTTGTTCAGGCCCCAGGGCTGGCCGTTGCCGATGTACTCATTCAGCTCCAGAGGCTGATACTGAGTCAGAATGCCGACGGTGTCGATGCCGGAGTTTACACAGTTGGACAGGGGGAAGTCGATGATGCGGTACTTGCCGCCGAAGGGAACCGCAGGCTTCGCGGTCTTCCGGGTCAGGACATGCAGGCGGCTGCCCTGGCCACCGGCCAGAAGCATAGCGATTACGCGTTTCTTATGAAAGTACATGGTCACAGCTCCTTATAAAAAGTGTTTTGGGCACATTGCTTATATCCATACAGCGGAAAATGATCCGCATACAGACATGTATTTTGGGGGAAAGGGTATACAAATTCTGGCGCATTTACCCCCACGCATAACATACCATATTTTGGCCTCTTAGGAAAGGGACAAAATATCTAAAATATCAGAAAAACTTTGTTCACACTGCATAATTGCTGGCCAGGAGGTGGGAAAATTACTGGGATAATCGACAAAATCTGAGGCTTTGTCCATCCAAACCACCCCGATTTTTCGGCCAAATTTATGGCCCGCATCGGGAAGTTCGGCCCGGAGGGTGTAGCCTAATTTCTTGTGAAAAGTTACGGATTTTTCGTTCTCTGCAGTGATCAGCGCGTAAATCCGCCGGTAACCTTGGTAAAACAGAACTTTTTCCAGCGCCAGGCAGAGTTTTGTGCCGATGCCCCTTCCCTGGGCCTCCGGCAGAAGGTACACCGAATCCTCCGCGCACCACCGGTAGGCATCCCGCTCGAAGGGGGCGCTGCCGTAGGCATAGCCCAGGATCTTTCCGTCCTCCTCCCATACAAGCCAGGGGAACTGGGCGGTCAGCTTCCGGAACCGCTCCAGAAAGGCTTCTTCCGTGGGGACATGGTATTCAAAGGTGATGGTGGTGTTTTCGATGTAAGGGGCATAGATGGCCAGCATCTGACGGATATCGGCCTCTGTTGCAATCCGGATCATAAAGAAACCTCCTGACGGTCAAATTGGAGTTTATTGAGGAGAACGGATTGCCACACCAGTCTGCGGACTGGTTCGCAATGACGGTTATTTTCGATGGCATCAGCACCAATTTGAGTGCAGTAGGCCACCAAATTTCTATGTCATTGCGAGGAGGTATGAAATGCCGACGTGGCAATCCGTATCCCAAAACTGATCGGTAAACTGAAATTTGACACATTGTTTGATTCTATTTTACGGCTTTCGGATAGACCCGTCAAGGTTGACATTTTCTGCAAGAGGAAGTAAAATAATCTTAACTATGGCCAATCAAATCTGAGATTAAGGAGGGAAAACCATGGACGCTGGCAGTAGTGGCAATATACCCGGCCGAAGTAGCCTGACGGGCAGATC
>JAZONA010000037.1:0-36710 GCA_045654265.1 Faecousia sp. | reverse complement strand
CAGACGGCCGCCGATGCCGATGATGATGTTACGCAGGGACTGAGCGCAGAAGTCGATGATCCAGCCCATCTCCACGCGCTTGGGGTCGATGTCCAGACGGCGCAGGCCCTTCTTAGCCAGCCACTCGTCGGTGTTATTACGCTCGTGCTGCATACGTGCAGTCAGGGCAACCATAGCCAGGTTGTGAGCGTTCATAATATCGTTAATATCGCCGGTCAGACCCAGGGAGAACTCGGTCATGGGCATCAGCAGAGCGTTGCCGCCGCCAGCTGCGGTACCCTTAACGTTCATGGTGGGGCCGCCGGAGGGCTGACGCAGAGCGCCGCCGGCATTCTTGCCGATGTAGCCCAGGCCTTCGATCAGACCCAGAGAAACGGTGGACTTACCCTCGCCGAAGGGGGTGGGGGTCACAGCGGTGACCTCGATGAACTTGCCATCGGGCTTGTCAGCCAGACGGTTCATAACCTTGATAAAGTCGATCTTGGGGGTCTTGCCGTAGGGGATGATTTCCTCTTCCAGCAGGCCCAGCTTCTGGCGGAAGAAGTCAACGGGGGGCAGAGTCTTCTCTGCTTCCTCAGCGATCTGCCAGTCAGCGAACTTGGTGGGGTCCAGCTTTACAAAACCCTTCTCGTCCACATACTTGCCATTTTCGTCGAATACGATTGCCATGAATATGTCCTCCTTGTTTTTCAGTGCCCGCAGGCACAATGATTATAAATATAGATCACAGCATTGCTGTCAATCACTTATTTTTCCGTCACCGTGATGGTGGCGTTATCCCGGATCAGGCACATGGCCTTGCCGGCCAGGACGCTGCGGATCACAGCGGCCTCAAAATCGGAATCGTAATGCTCCTTCAGCTGCTCCATGGTGACGTTGTTCCGCCGAGCGATGATGGCCAGCGCCTCAGCCAACTCTTCCTCGGTGGTATCCAAACCTTCCAGCTCCACGATCTTCTCGATGGCGGCGCTGCTGCGCAGGGCAGCCTCAGCGGTGGGACGGCTCTCTTCCCGGAGGGCTTCCTTGGTGGTACCCATGAAAGAGCAGTACATATCGATGCTCAGACCCTGCTGAGAAAGCTGCAGCTCCATGGTCTGCATCTGCTCATCCAGCGCCTTTTCGATTTCAGCTTCGTCGGCGACGAAATCCAGAGTTTCGGCGGCCTGACGGAGCAGGCGATCCTGCAGATCCATCTCGCCACGCTCGTCGGTGTAAGCCTGGAGGCTCTCCTTCATGCGGCTGCGCATTTCATCCAGCGTGTCGCACTCGCCAACCTCCTTAGCGAAGGTATCGTCCAGCTCGTAGGGGGTCTTGACCCGGATCTGGCGGATGGCGCAGTGGAATTCTGCTTCCTTGCCAGCCAGCTCCTCGGCGTGGTACTCCGTTGGGAAGGTGACCTTCACGGTGACTTCCTCGCCGGGAACCTTGTCCACCAGCTGCTCTTCAAAGCCGGGGATGAACATACCGCTACCCAGCACCAGAGTCTGGTTCTCAGCGGTGCCGCCGGGGAAACGAACGCCGTCGCAGAAGCCTGCGTAATCCAGCACGATCTCGTCGCCCAACTGGGCAGCCCGATCGGTGATTTCAGCAATGCGAGGGGTCTGCTGCTGCAGACGGATGAGCTGACGCTCCACCTCTTCGTCGGTAATGATGTGCCGCTCCAGGTCAGCGGCCAGACCTTTATAAATAAAGCTCATAAAAAACACTCCTAATATGCAAAAAAAGCAATTCAATCCCTATAACGGATCGAATTGCCCAGACGGTCGGCTAATATTCACCACACTCCTCCGCAGTACTCTGCGATTAACCGTCAGTCATGTGGCAACATGAATATAATAATCCAGCTTCCCCGTTTTGTCAAGGGAAATCATTGGAAAATGTTTTTATTTTTCCTTGTTTTTACTCTGCGTTGTTCCCCCTTCAGGGACATAAAGAATGGCAAATGATTGTTTGCCGGCAGTACCGGCTGACATTCTCGTGTTCGGTTGAGAGATAATCGTTACGCCATTGGGTACCGCTCGGTAACGTTTTTGCCTACGACAACCGCCTTTTTCGTTACCGAGTGACACCCTGCGGCGTTCGTCCATCACGCAGGTTCAGAACGCATCTTGCGGCGGGCCATGCCCGCCTTACCCGATCCGCTGGATACGGCTTTGCCGGTGCAGGCACTCCGCCATGGCGGCAAGAAACGCAGTATTGGTAGGACGGGGAACATGGCCGGTGCGGTCGCAGGGTAAATAGCGGCTCCACACCTTCTCATCCCCGTGCAGCCATGCGGTATGGATCGCAGTACGAATGGCGCGCTCCACACTCTCCGGGCTACAATTGCAACGCTTGGCGATCTCTGGATACAGCACCTTGGTCACGGACTGCGTGGGATTTTGCTCGTAAATCACGACACCCTCCTCCAGATACCGGAAACCCGCCAGCTTCGGACTGAAATGCAGTGTCCGCAGCACATTGGACACCGTATCGCCTCTGGCAGGCAGAGTCAATGTCCCCTCCCGACAGCAGGTCATATCGTGGATCCGCTCCGCAAGGATCCGGCTGCTACAGGGCTTGAGCATGACATAATCCATAGGTAGCTCCCGCAATGTGCTTTCAACATATGGGCTGACCATCCAAGTGGTCACCAGCACCAGGGGACGCTTGCCCAGCTTCTCCAACTCTTTCAGCAATGCGATGCCGTCCATGCCGGGAAGCGCCAGCTCCACCACCAGAATATCCGGGTCAAAGGACGTGATCTGGTCTTTGGTTTGGATGCCGTCGTGGCAGAGCCGCACCTCATAAGCTCCGTCCAGCGCTTCCACCAATGCCGAGCAGAAGCTCAGTGACGTGTCCGCCACCAAAAGCCGCTTGATGTCCATAGCGTATGCACCTCTATCTTTCTCTTTTTCCGTGAATAAAATAACACATTTGACCCAATATCACAAGCCTTCAAAATCCCCTTTCCATCGACGATTTTCGACAGTAATTTGTAGGAATATCACAAAGACCGGCGTTGATTACCCCATCAACGCCGGTTTTTGACATTTACTTACTTTTTATTCAGTGCAGCCAGAGTCTGCTTCAGGAATGTGGAAGAAGTGCCCTGTGTGTAGGGGAAGTACACGATCTCCACCCCGTGGGGTGCAAAGCGCTGTTCCATCTCCTCAAAAAGGGGCGTACCCTTCCAGTCATCACCCACGAACATCCGGTGAAAACCGTGGAGCTCCCAAGCGGCGAACTTGTCCCGATCAATCTGAGGAACTACCTTGTCCACATAGCGGATGGCCTCCACGATCTGCACCCGTTCCTCATAGCAGATCACCGGACGCTTATTCTTATACTGCTCCACCAGCTCGTCGGTACTCACCGCCACGATCAGATAGTCACACTGCTCCTTGGCTTTTTTCAGGATGTTCAGGTGGCCGATATGAAACAGGTCGAAAACACCTGCGGTATATCCGATGACCATGTTATTTCCTCCTTTTCAGCTTGCCGGCCACAACCGCCAGCAAGTCCACTGCCCAGTCCACCTTGTCCGCCCAGATGGCAAGTCTGGGGGCCAGCATGGTCATCCGCAGATAGAACCGAAGCTGGAACAGCGTATTTTTATAATGTGTACACCGGGCGAACCGGGGACAATCCGTCTTGATGCCCTCCCGAATCCGGCGAAGCTGGGTAATGTCCGGTTTGTCGAACTGACCCAGACAAGTATAGCGGATGTTGCCCATCTGCATGGAGATGTACTTCCAATCCACCATATCCCGATACCGTTCGTAGATCCCCCGGGCTTTGCAATCGGCCATGATCAGGCCGGGAATCACAATCCGCTCGTACTGCCGGGGGTTGTTCCGGTTACGGATGGTGGAATTGGGGCTTTGATAATAATGATAGAACTGCCCCTCCGCCTTCACCGCACTGCGGGCGTAAATCGCCGTCATAAAATTGAAATAAGCATCCTCAAAGAACACTTTTTCCGGGAATTTTAGTTGGAATTCTTCCAAAAAGTCCCGGCGGTAGATGCGGCTCCAGAAGTAGCCGCAATGGCCGATGAAATAGGCTTTTTTCTCATCGGTCATTTCCCGGCCGGAGCCGTAATCGATGCGCACATCCTTCAGACTTTCCCCATCGTCGATGTAGTAGTCTGCGCCGCACATATCAGCGCCGGCAGCGGCCTCGTACAGCACCCGGCACATATCCGGCTCAATGTGGTCATCGCTGTCCACAAACGCCAAATACTCACCCCGTGCGATCTCCATACCCCGGTTCCGGGCGCCGCCCTGACGGATATTTTCCGGCAGATACAGCCCCCGAATCTTCTCCGGGAACAGCGCACAGTACCGACGGATCATCTCAGCACTGTCATCAGTGGAGCAATCGTCTACCAAAATGATCTCAATTTCCGGCAAGGTTTGGGCAAGCAAGGACTCCACGCATTTGTGGAGATAGCTTTCCGAATTATGTACCGGAACGATGATACTGACCTTAACCATAGCAAACCCTTTCGATCCGCTCCGCCACAGCCTGAGCGGCATTGCCGTCCTCAAAACTGCCGATTTCCTTCAGGAACACCTGACAACGCTCCTCATAACCGGCAAAATCCGCCACGCAACTGCACAGCTCGTCCATGTCCTTGGCCTTGGGGAAGGGGAGCGCCTGAATGTCGAAGTACAATCCCCGCTCGCCAGCCATGTAGCTTTCCAGATCCGGGACGTACAAGGCGCATTTTTTGCCCGCCACCGCCATGTCGAACATGGACGAAGAGTAGTCCGTAATCAACAGGTCGCAGGCAGCCAGAAGCTCCTGCATATCCGGGTAGCTGCTCATGGAAATGCAACCAAGACCGGACACATCCGCATTCAGGTTGGGGTGCAAACGGCATCCAACAGCCCAATCAGCACCCAAAGCGGCACCCAACTTTTCAAAATCCATGCCGTAAACACTGGCCTTTTTGTCCTTGCGGAAGGTGGGTGCATACAGCACCAGCTTCTTTTCCACAGGAATATCATAAAAGCGATAAACTTTTGATTTCGCATCACTTTGACGGAAAAATCCGTCACAACGGGGGGTGCCATGTTCAAAAATCTCCCCGTCATACCAGAATGCCCGCTTGAAAATATCCGTGCTGAAAGCGCAGCCAGACAGGAGCAGATCGATCTTTTCCGAGTCGGCCTTGGCATGGGAAGCATACTCTTCGCCCAGACCAGGGGCATCCCCCTCAATTTTTTTCAGTCGGAGCGAGGAGTGCCAGGTCTGAATGTAATACTGACCCTTGCGCTTTTTGAAATAATGGACATTTCCAGTGCGGTGATTGCAGATAATGACCTTGGCGGTGGCGATCTCCTTCAGGTACTCCATAGAGAAGTGCCGCACAATACGGATCCCCTCCGGAAGCCCCTCCGGCACCGGCCGTCCCTGCTCCAACACCCATACGATGTCGAATTTGCCGGGATACTGCTCCGCCAGATGCAGGGCAATGTACTTGGGACTGCAACCGAAGGACTTGAAGTTATCCGACCACAAAATCACCTTATTCTGTTGTATCGGCATCCGCCGCCAAAACCCCTGCCACACCTTGTGCCGCAGAGATTTGATTCCAACCATCAGTCCCATGCAAATTCCTCACTCAAAAAGTTTTTCAATCTCCGCAATGCACCGCTCTGGGGCATAATCTCGTGCCCGCTGGACGGCCATTTTCTCATAGTGTGTGCGTAAAGCATCGTCAGTCAGTAGTTTTTCCATACCCTCGGCCAAGGCCTCGGCTTCAATGGGCACCACCAGACCGTACTCGCTGTCACCCAAAATATCCCGCATACCGGTACAATCGGTGACCACGCAGGCCTTGCCCAACACCAGTGCTTCGATGGTAGTGGTAGAAAGTCCCTCATAGATGGACGAGCAGACATATCCGTCTGCCGCTGCCAAATAAGGATACGGATTCTCCTGAGCGCCCCACAGGGTCACATTATCCAACCCAAGACGCTCCTTTTGCGCCTTCAGTGCATCCATATCCGCACCGCCGCCCACGATCCAAAGGTTAAAATCCACGCCTTTATTTTTCAGGATCGCCGCTGCGTCCAGAAGCATCGGGTAGTTTTTCGCTTCACAGACCCGGCCGATCGCAGTCAAGACCTTGCCGGTTTTAGCAGGCGCATCCTGCTTTGCCTGCACCTGAATTTTATCGAAGTCCATCACGTTGCTCCGGGTAACAATGGTATCAAAATCCCCAATAAACTCCCGGAAAGCCCGCTCCGACTGAGGGGAAACGCAAACGATCTGATCAAATGTACCATATGCCCGCCGGGCTTCCTCCATAGTCTTGAACCCGGCCATACCACTGCCACAGCGAACGTAATCACTGTGTACCCAAACCTGTTTCAGTGCCGTTTTACTGGTGGAAGCGGCAATAATGCGAGCAGCTGCGCCACGATTGAAACCAATTTCCACATCATAGCCCTTACCAACAATGCGCCGATATAGCTTCCTGGGCGACATTTCTAGTTGATGATTTAAAAACCAATGATACCATCTCAAAAAGCCAGGGATTCTAATGCCGAAAATACGCCATTCCGGGAAGAAAAGGCTACACTTCACCCTGGGATCTAACCCTTCCGCAAGGGTAAAATTATAGATTTCCAGCTTAATTGTCACATCATGCCCCCGGGCAACCAACGCATTAGCCAAATTCACCAATGCCCGGGATACACCGGCGATGTGCAGTCCGTGATTAAGAATAATAATCTTCTTTTTCATAAAACTTATCTTTTCCTGCTTTTTTGTTTTATGTGCTGACAATAATTTTGAATGAAGCTTACGATGCTAGTTGGCTGAACGATTCTTAAATCCACCACTTCATATGATTTGTTTAAGTTGTATGTATGTATGCCATCATATTTTTTTCGACCAACACCATCACATACCAACCGCAATACGTTCTGAGGACAGACTGCATCCGGTGCATATATCTGCAACAGCACCTCTTCTTGATACTTCCCACCAGCTGTAGGCTGGATTTTGTTGAACTGTATATTGCTACCATAAGATTCAGCGCAGTTCTGCGACGGTCTAATGTTTTCAGTATCGTGATAAATTACATGTCCCGCACTGCGCGCCAAAAAATCGCCTTGCTTAACCAGTTCTTTTTTTCCTTCAGATGTCAGTAACCAAAGATTATCATTTGCACGTGCATCAGGGGATGCAAAAATCGTAGTCAGCCATTTTCCTCCGTAAGGCGTAGTGTCCACCGCATATCCAGAAAGGATGCGCCGCTCCTTTTGCCATTTACAAGGGAATTTTTCACAGCGATATATCCACACCTCGCCCGATTGGTAACATTCTGGGATCATGTATATTCCGGAATCATCCTCAAAAACGCAGGGATACGATAGATGCCAAGGCAGCTCCAGGCATACCTTGAATCGTCCACATTTTCCATTTCGAATGCGGCATACCCCTAGCACACCTTTCTTCTTCCACCGGTCAAACATTTCCACGAATAGGTAGTCGCACCCATGATACGTAAACAGGAAGGGATCTGCACGCCAATAACGTATGCTGTTGGGAATGAGATAAAAACCGTCCGTATTGCCTTGATAAAGTGGTTTACCATTGCGTTTCCGCAAAGCTACCTGCCACTCATTGCGTCCTGAATAGGTCATCTCTCTCAAAAATAACGAATAATCTTTTAATTTCTGTATTGGTTTCATATCATACGCCCCTGCTAGACTTTACTCCAGCAACATTTGAATTTGTTTTATCTCCTTCTGCCGTCCAAGTTCATTACCTCTGTGTACCGCACCAGCTAGGGACCGCTTGTACAGCACTGAATCAGTTAACATTTTTTCAAGACCGTTTTCCAGCGCTTCCTGATTATTCTCAGTAATGATGCCACATGGATAGCCGCCAAACGTTTCTGCTACCACGTCACAGCAAGAAATCACAGGTTTCTCCAATACCAACGATTCTATTGATGCTATATGCAACCCTTCATAAACAGAAGAGCATACCGTCATATCCGATGCAGCAATATAAGGATAAGGATTACATTGATAACCAGTGAGCACGACACTCTTTTCTACACCAAGCTCTATTATCAGGTTTTCCAGCTTTTCCCGCTCAGGGCCATCACCCACGATAACCAGCCTATGTAATACGCCACGATCAACCAGTGCCTTATGTGCTCGAATCAGCATAGAGAAATTTTTCTCCCAACTCAGTCTGCCCACTGCACACACCGTTGGTACATCCGCAAGAGGCAACGGACAAGACTCCTTGGATAGCGCCAAAATCCGTTCCCGATTCACAGGATTATAAATCACCTCAACATTGTCGGTCAGCCCCAGCAATTCCTGAACACCTTCCCGGGCAACTTTCGAAACACAGAGTATCTTATCAAACTTGGAAAAGTATCGTTTTTGCCGTTTTCTTGTGTGAAAATACATTTTCCACGAATCAATTCTTCTTAAATCGGTATGTATCCAAAGAAGCTTCTGGGATTTCCGATTGGCAGAAGACGCAATAATCGCGGCCGCCTCGTCGTGCATAAATGCGATTTCTGTGTCAAATTTTTCCCGAATGGCAATCCGGTAAAAAACATCCGGACATCGGTATTCTGCCCAATCCGCAAGCTTCAGCAGAATTGTGTTTTTTGCCTTTTGGAACAGATTTTTACCGGGTTTGATCCAGTCGCAACATTGCCGAATATGAACACCTTCATTCTCTAATGCACGAAACTGCTCCCGAAAGGTTCCTTCATCCCGGCGAACCATAACAGTAATGTCAAACCCTTTTTGATTCAAGCCCCGGACGTAATCCAGCATTACCTTTTCTGCACCGCCACCAAAAAATGTGCGATTATAGAAGAGTATCTTCTTCATGGTCATCCCTCTTTTTTCTTGGTAAGCTTGCTCATAAAATTTTGCACCGGCGAAAAGTCATTTCTCAGAATCCACCCTTTACACCAGCGGAGCATCGGAAAGTACAGCCGTTCATAGCGGTTCATATATGGCTTCAGCCGTTTTTTCTCAGACAGAAGCACCCTAAGTCCACATTTGATGGACATCGTTTCCCCAGCTTCATACAGCTGGCAAAGCATTCCCTCCGAATAGCGCAAAAAGCTTTCACAGCACTGCTTTTCCAGCTCCGGCACTTGCTTCGGCAGGTAGTTCAGCCGATCCAAAAGAGCCAATTGCTTGTCCAGCATCTTTTTTGCAGAGATTCCGGTAATAATACTGTTTTCTCTTTTTATGTAATGGTACAAAATATTCGGCGTTTCTACCAAGATCTTCGCATTCAAACAAAGCTTGTATGTTTCCTGCTCGTCCTCGTAGACTTGTCCAACCGGGAAGGTGATGCTACCAAAGAGCTCACGGCGTATAATCTTCGTACATAGAGAAACCTGATTGGTATACTGGCCACCTTGTTTCGTGAATATCCGGCTAACAAACGCCTCGCCATCCATGATTTCCACTGCATTTGACCGTACCGCACCATTCAATGTATCCGCACGGTCGTGCTGACATTGAACCACATCTGCATTATGTTTCTCCGCCAATCCCATCATCACAGCATACATATCCCGCTCGATGATGTCGTCAGAGTCCGTAAAGCCGATATAGTCGCCCCTTGCGGCAGCAACACCGGCATTTCGCGCGGCGCTGACCCCGGCGTTCTTCTGATGAATAACCCGAACACGGCTATCCCGAGCAGCATACCGATCACAGATCTCGCTGCTGCCATCCGTAGCGCCGTCATCCACCAGAATCAATTCGAAATCACGGTAAGTCTGCGCCAAAACGCTGTCAATGGTTTCCGGCAACCACGCCGCCACATTGTAAACCGGAATGATTATGCTGAGTCGCACTCGATCACTTCCACTCAATATTTGTCTTTATTGGTTTTGCAGGAACTCCGCCCACCAATGTATTGGCGGGCACATCTTTCGTGACCACGGATCCTGCCGCAATCACAGCATTATCCCCAATGGTTACGCCCTTTAAGATTGTCACCTTTTGTCCGATCCAAACATGGTCACCAATCACAACCGGCTTTGTTCTCATGTAACCATCATATAGTAAATCATGGTCATCACAGTCGCGAATCAGCACACCATCCGCAATAGCAACGCCATGGCCAATGGTGATTCGCTCTGAGCATACAATCTGCGCATTGCTGTTAATGTATCCACTACCCAGTTGCAGTTCCGCTTTTCCTCTAATGATTACATAAGCATTATCTTGTATCGTGAAGCTTTGATCGACTACCAACTTAGAATTTGCGCCCATGCTAAGATAAGACGGTCGGCAAAAATTTTTGCCGCTCGCCCCGCCAAACAAAAGATGCCCCCTCTTACCCAAAAGGATCTGCGCCGACGGATTTAGATTCAACTTCACTTTCTTCGTAATTTTCAAAGGGAACCGACTCTCTGACAGATTATCTTCCGAACGAATAAAACGCACCACCGGCAAGATACGGCACTTTTTCAAAATCTCTATCATCCGAATCACCTGATCTCATTTAGCAATCTTTCATCGTCATCAATGGCACGGATTATCTTTGCAGGGTTGCCAACGACCACAACGTTGCCCGGAACATCTTTGGTCACTACAGAACCGGCGCCAATAATCACATTGCTGCCAATATGAATATCTCCAACCACCGTGGCGTTGGCAGCCACATAAACGTTATCCCCAAAGGTCGGAAAATCTCCGTTGCGACCAATCACAACGCCGGGGCCTACACGAAAGTTCTTTCCAGTTTCTTTGGGATAAACAACGCAGTGGTAATGGGATACCAGTAGTCCACCGCCAATTCCTCCATTGCCAAATTCTATTGTTTTTATTCGTGGTAAAAAGATGTTGTTTAGCGCCATAAGGCGCGGATGATGCCGCATCCGCAGTTCGAACACACTACGGAACTCTTTTTTCCTCAGCAAGCAGTAATTCAATTTTTTAACAGGACTGGTATACTTTCGCCCTCGAGAATCCCATTTTAAATTCCGTTGAACATCCGCATCTATCAACTCTTTAATTGGCGCACCGCTGAGCCGATACATAATATCCGCCACAACACAGCGCCATAGGCTCCAAAACATCTTCTTCACCTTCCCATTTTATTCTTCAGGTTATCCATTGCCTTATCACCAAACACCTTCCGGATCACTCGGTTTGGAAGATAGCGCAACCACTCCAACGAACGATACCACCACTTTTGGTGGCGCTTTACACGGGCAAAGTCTTTTTTAGCCTTATCGGTACGCCAGGTAGAGGTAAAATAATGCAAAGCATGGGTATTCTTCGTAATTTTCCGCTCAATAGATACCGCAGAAAGTGGGCAAAACCAGGTTTGTGGGTAGATGACCATCTCATCAATCACCTGCTTTTGATCGTTCATAACCAAGCCTCTCGCCAGCAGATCTTCCGTAATGTGGGAAACGTTCGGAACCATAACAGGTTCTCCATCTATCAAATAAGTACGGTCCGTGTAATAATCCAGCCAGCTTCCAATCACCCGGTGTTCCTTTTGGGCACCAATCACGCCAGTTTGAACTATTTTTTCACTCTCAAATCCGGAAAATGCAGCATGCTCCAAAAAATGATCAATGGGCTGAACCAACTCCACATCCGTGTCCAAATACACGCCGCCCATCTCATAAAGAGCTTTCAGGCGCACATAATCCGACACAAATGCATACTTTCGGGCCTCATAGGCCTGCTTTGTCCACAAGGTACTGTTGACATCAAAATTATCCTCATTCCAAAGAATAATTTCCCAATCCGGGCAGTATTTTTTCCAGCTTTTTAAGCATTTTTTCATCAGCTTGGGCATTTCTCCTCGCCCAAACCAGCAATAATGGATTTTCTTCGGAATCATACATTTCCCTCATTTAGTCAGCTTCTTTTTCAGTGATAAATATTTTCTTCTTATGCGGAAACCAATGCTTGGAGGCACCATTTCCTCCTCCATTGCAAAATAAGTGATCCCGCTTTGCTTGTACTGCGCCCAAAACATTTCCCGATTTGGGCTTGCCTTTACGGGAATGTTCTGCAATCTGGGTTGCGCCGCTATTGCAGCCTCTACGCTGGCACTTTGCAGCGCCAATTGATCGGACACCGTAGAAAACGCAACCTTACCCTTTTCTGTGTTGCAAAAAACAACGGACACACCCCGGTCATCATGAAACTCTGGCGCAACCTTTTCAATGCCCCAAAAATCCCCCACCGAAATATCGCCGCAACGATTGGTATTGCAAAATTGACAGCTTTCGCAACTGGGCCGAATAATCAAATTTCGGAAATACCAGCTTGTATAGTAGCTGCCTTCCAGCACTGTGCCGTTTGCCATGCGGTAATACTCTTTTCCTTTGCCCCATTTTGCATCAGTGCGGCGGTAGTGCATCTGCTCCAGCTTGCTATTGTACGCCTTCTCCAAGCAGCGTACCCAACTACCAAACACACCGGGACTGGGAACGCCGTAGCAAACCAAGTCAGCTGTCAGCAGATTAGATGTATCTGACTTTTGGCCTTTCAGATATGCTTGCAATCCCGCCACTTGGCAGGGAGTGCCTGAGAACAGCACTTTTTTCCCGTTTTTCAAATCTTCTGCTACCTGGGTAAACGCCTCACCCAAGCGGCTTTGCACATACTTCACACCTTGTAAACGAGGTAACTGAGATATTGCATCCACACGTATATGTTCCGTTTCAAAGCGTTCATTCAGCGCCGCACCATATACTGTGCCAACTTCGTCCAGTACTTTGCGTGCCAAAATGTAAAAGGCACCACCGGATTGGCTCTGCCGATGCACTTGCTCATCCTTCGCTTTTGCCGCATAAATGCCGTACTCCGGCACACCATCGGTATCCCGCTGACTGTTCATAGGGCAGGTTTTCTCGCATTTTCCGCAATCAACACACACCTTAGTATCCACCGAAGGACGCAGAAATCCCTCTGCGTCTTCTCTCATTGCAATTGCCTGCACAGGGCAAATATGTACACACGCAGTACATCCCGTACACGCTTTTTCAGGTAACTTGGGCATTCGTTTCACCTGCTTCAATGGCATTCTTCAAAAATTCCATAGATTTCTGACGCAATACAGACAGCTTTTCACCAGCAACCGAATAATCCGGCTGTTTACATTTCAGTTCACCGTTCTCTACACGGCAATCCAATAGGCCTACCTGCTCCAGCAAAGAATTTGTACGACTTCCAAAGTTACTGGGAGTACAACAGTAAAACCGCTTCTCAAACAACACAGAAAACGCTGTGCCATGAAAAGAAGATGTACAAACCACCGCCGCATTGTCGATCAAAGACACAAATTCCTGGGGGGAAACATTGGGCAATTGGATCATGTCGTTAAATCGTTCATGGCGGCCACACCAGCGGACAATTACCATAGGGAGATTTTCTTCCGCAGCGATCTTCCGTGCCAGTTCATACACCGGCCACTCATCAAAGGTGTAAATGAGAATATAGCCTCCGGGCGTTAACCCTTTAGGCAAAGGTGCTTCCATGTCACGCCACTGATCTTTTGTCAATAACAACACAGGATCCAGTACCGTCACCGCATCCAATCCTTTTTCCCTGAGCGTAGCTGTTAATCCCTTCTCACGGATGCCTAACGTCGCAAAATCCGCCACGTAGCCCATCATCCCGTCAGGAATACGATCCGTGCCGCTGCTTGCGGCGTAGGCAATTTTTCTTGCCCGGATTCCATGACCAAAATAAACAGTATCATTTTTTGTAATTTGGGTATTCCAAATCTGATCGCTGCCAAATACCACCGTATCGAAATCATTAACATCGATCTCTTCTGCGCAACGAAAAGTAACATCGGACAATGGTAGTTTCTTCTCCATAAACCGATTAAATTTTACATCTTTGCGGGATGGTGCATACCATCCCCGGTACCAACGGTTCAGGGATTTAATGCCGCCGCGAATCAAGCCATGCTGCCGTATTAACTGCTTAGGCCACTCCACCTCAACACCCTGCGTAATGGCAGCACTGCGGTAATCAATTACCCGGCACTCGTGTCCAAAAGACTGGATTGCTTGCGGCAAGGCATAAGCTTGCAGCATGGCGCCATAATTATCCGCACTGTGAAATGTTAATGTTCCGACCTTCATAGAACCTCCTCCAACGATAGGGGGATATGCAACAATCAGCTTATTCGTATACCCGAGCCTTTTATGAAATCCCCCGGCTTCCCATCGTTGTCACAATACCTTCGAGTAACAGTTTTGCGCTTTCGCTTCCGCAACTGTTTGCTTTGCCTTTCAGCAACTCTTTGTCCATTGCCTCCAGCATTTTGCACACTTCATGCAAATCACTTAACTGTTCCGGCTTACAGCAATTGTTGTCCAAGTCCATCTTCGAGAACATTTCTGTAATTTTTGCGTTCCAAACCAGACCGTATACAGGTATTCCAAAGGAAGCGGCAACAATCTGCGTATGCATACGAAACGACACAATTCTGTCAAATCCGGTAATCGTCTTAACAAAATCCTCTGGATTCTCCGGGGACTCACAAAGATGATCCTCCGGGATCCCTAACTCCTGCATAATTTTTCGCGTAACATATCTATCCGGCAAATTACCGTTTGTGAATAGCTTCCACGACTTTCCGGAATCACGAAACCATCGAACAATTTCCTTTTGGACCGGGTAGTATTGCGCTATATCCATGATACCCACACCATACTCCGCTTGTTTTGTCGCAGCCGGAGCATAAAAAGCACTACAATACAATGCTGTATCATTCGTTTCTGTCACGGGTGACTTGGTCTTAAATGTATCACAAAATCTTTGATAAGAATCTCGCAAGCTGATCCACTTGATATTGCGACATTTCAACGATCGCTGTATCAGCTTAACCGAATCTTTCGATAAAGTGCTCATTCCGCACGCATGAAACATGATCGGAATTCTTGCTTTGGCCAGTCGTTTGACAATGATATGGATAATTGCAGCAAAATGATCCATAAATATAGATCCCCCTGCAAAAATTGCCAAATCAAATGATTTATTCGTGATAACCTCTTCCAAATAGCTCATTACATGCATATGTCGGTTTAGATCCGAAGAAAACCCGCGCAATAATACGGCGCGTTTCCATATAAACGGCATTCGGTTGAAGATGCGGTAATACCACAGCTGCGAGCTGGAATAATGTGTAGGTTCATAATAAGAATCATATCCCGTTTTACCGGACATATCAAACAATCTGACATCTGCCCCGGGATAGTTCTGCAGAATCACATTTTCAACTGTTCTGCAAAGCAATTGATCTCCTAAATTTCTGGAAAAGCAATCACCGATTACCAAAATCCTCATAGGTATTCCCTCCCCAACATCACAACCTTACACTTTGTATTTGTATACAAGCAGCTATTAACTCCGCACAAACTCACTCAACGCAGTCAACTGTTTTAAAACTTTCTCAGAGTTTTCGCACCAGCTGACTTTTTTTCCAGTATTTTTCTTAGTTTTTGTTTTCTTGAAAGCAAATACACTATTGGCGGCAAGATACAAAAATATATTGGAAATAAAATGTCTTTTATACCGAATCGCTTTATACACGCTCAAATTTTGCTTAAAACAACTACGAAAAACTACATTTATCTTTTTCTTCATTGTTTTTTTATCGCAGCCGTTTTTTATCAGATCGATATAATATCTTCGCAACTGCTCAATAACCGTTTCAAAGGTCCAAACTTTTGATTCCAGATCCTTTGAATGATTTTCCATCAAATCAAAATAAACCTGCGCCTTGACCCCATACAGTGTTTGTTTATTCCATGTATGCGTATTGCTTTGGTAATTGACTCTCTGCAGGAAAAAACGGATATCATTTCTCGTCACAATCTTAGGATGATTGGACAACACCAAATAACGAAATGCCGTTTCGATATCTTGTGCCTTGTATTCAAAAAACCTAATTTTATGCTCTTTTAGAAAGCCACTTTGAATTAAATAAGTACAGAATGAGTTCTTGGTAACGTAGCGAATCTGTGTCTGCGGTTCTGACAAGTAGACATTTATACTTTTTTGCAACTCCATGTCTGTTTCGACCCGCGGTGTATAGATAATGTCAACGCCTTCCGATTCCATTCGACGAAGCTCACAGATTGTATTCTCTGTAAAACTGTTGTGCAACATCAAGTCATCGGCATCCAAAAACAGAATCCATGTACCTCTGGCTTGCTCCATTCCAATGTTTCTCGCATGGCCCGCACCCAGATTTTCAGTCTTGATATACCGCACTTTGCCCGCATACTTTTCACACACTTTCTGTGTATCATCCGTAGATCCATCATCAATGATTATGTGTTCAATTCCCACATACGGCTGATTTAAAACAGACAAAATAGCACTCTCTATGTACCCCGCGCCATTATAACACGGAGTAATGACACTAATATAAGGGTTCTGCATGGATGTCAATCCTCATTTCCTGTTTCGTATATGCTTAACCTTTTCTATGCCGGTATTTCCCAGTACTTTTCTCACAATTACACTGAAACATACGCGGAATTTACATACGCCTCTATACCACCATTTCAATGCCGGGCATGCGTATTCGTACATTTCACAGTGGTCCAGCAAATTGATGCCCATAATGCATCTGTATTTGCGCAAAATTCGTCGCAGATTTCGCCTGCATGCGTACAGATACCTCATCCGTGCGAACCCTTGCTCCTGCCCGAAAATGCTGGTTATTTGTCTTTTTATATTCCCCCAAAAAATCCATGCTCTATCGTGAGCCAACTTTGCATAGCCGTTTTTACGGAAGTAATCTACCTGCCCCTCCAGCGCTTCAAACGCATCCATTCTTTTGGGGTTCCACTTTTGTTTGGTAATACTCTGCTGATTCAAGAAATAACCATAAAGAGGCGCAGCAACAACAGCGATCTGTTTACAAGCAAACAAGATTCGGTAGGTGATGTATTCATCCTCATGCAGTTTCCCCTTCGGGTACAGCAGTACGGTGTTTCGATGATACAACTTACCCCAAGCCACCGTAGCATTCACATTGTGCTGCAAGTAAAAATCTTCCGGTTTCCATACCTTTGCTGTA
Organism: Faecousia sp.; assembly: GCA_045654265.1. Classification (GTDB taxonomy): domain Bacteria; phylum Bacillota; class Clostridia; order Oscillospirales; family Oscillospiraceae; genus Faecousia. The sequence goes on along the minus strand of JAZONA010000037.1, from coordinate 19,643 downwards.
AAATCCGTAGCCTCCAGCGGTTCACCGGTGGTATGGGTATATCCGCAAATACTCACCTTTACATCATGCTCCATCACTGCATCATACAGCGCTTCCAACATTTGGGGATGGACATAGTCGTCGCTGTCGATGAATGTGATCCATTCGCCGGTAGAGGCTTCGAAGCCCACATTGCGAGCATCGGAAAGGCCGCCATTAGTCTTGTGGATCACCCGGATACGGGTATCCTTCTGCGCCCATGCGTCGCACATAGCACCGCAGTTATCAGGGCTTCCGTCATCCACAAGGATCAGCTCAAAATTTGTATAGGTTTGCTTCAAAACACTCTGTACGCACCGATCAAGGTAGGCTTCCACCTTGTACACCGGCACAATTACACTAATTGTTGGCATAACCGCTCACCACCTGGGCAAGTTTTTCAAAATGAGGCATCAGCGGACTGTTATCATAAGTCTGAGCGCCCATTTTCAGCATCGCAGGCAACAATTCTGCTGCCTCTTCTGCGGTTTCTACATAGCGGATGTACGGAAGATACTGAATCCATTCGTAGGTGCCGTATACTTTGTGATTGTAGTTTCCAAATACAATGCACGGTGTTCCCGTCAATGCACAAAATACCATGCCGTGCAATCTATCTGTAATAACCAACTCCGCAGAGGCAAGTTCCTCCATTTTTCCACGCACTGCATCTACCCGAGCCTGCTTGCTTATGGGTGCGTCGGAGTACATATCCATGTACCGGAAGGCTACCCCTTCCTTTTGAAGCATATCCTCCACCGCTTTGCGCATCTCATCGGTCATAGCTCGCTCCGGGTCCGAACGCATACACAGCAGCACACCGCTGCGTTGCTGCTCACGTGCACCGAAGGTTGCCCTCGTAGCTGACAATACGATATCCGGAGTAAGCAGAATCTCGGTTTTAGGATACATCTGTACCATGATTTGCTGGGATTTTCTTTCTCTGGCCGCAATAGTCAGGCCTTCCCGGCCATTGTAGAACGGCTTTCCGTTTTCCGCTTCCTGACGACCGTTTTCTGTATCGGAGTAGTGGATCGTCTGGGGGAAAATCGTCAGCGGGTTTTTAGGGAATACTGTCATCGCTTCACGGCGCACCAATTCCTCGTAGAACCACTGATCGCCCATGTTGCCACCGCCATGCCAAAACAGCATATCCGACTTCCGGATGCATTTGGTGATAACCTTCTGAAACCGCTTCCACTCTTTTGTGGTGATTTCTTTTACATCTATTCCGTATTGATGAATAAATGCAATCTCAGCCAATACAATTGCACTATCTCCAATATTTGTGTGGGCTGGTGTTCCTATTAAATAGCATTTTTTCCCACTGGAAGAAGACAAGTATTTCTTATATGCAGCATTCTCTCCGCATGCCAGCTTCCATTCATGGATTTTTCCATGAAGCCGACGCAGGGGATAAAGAAGATCTTTACTCATTTCAGCCGTTCCTTCAATTCATGCAGATTCTGATAGAACTTATGATTAGCCAACCAAGATCTAAGGCGATAGAACAGAGGCATTTTGACCCGGTCGATTTTTCTGAAATTCACTTTGGCAATCCATTTAACATCTTGTAGATAAGGACTTTCTTGCAACAACTCCATATTTTCAGCGAGTCTATTTTGAATATGGAGCCAATGATGTTCTGCCAAATGAGGCGTCAGCCGTTTTCCTTCAACAAGATAGGATTGCATAGCGGGCATAAACTTACGGGCATTCAGAAAACCGAACTTTTCCGGTTCTCCTCCCTCAATAATAATCGCCGTCATCGTACGGTAGCACTTTTCACAGCCACAGCAATTGTTGCCAGTTTGGCTTTGCCAGCAGGCATGTAGGGAAATCTCTCTGCCAGTTTCTTTTGAAAATTTAACTACATTGTGGGCTTTGTCCTGTCTGCTGAATTCATATCCGTCATGAAAAACACGGCACCCTGCAAAGCGTACATGATTATCTGTCAAAGGGTTGGATGCACAGCGTACAATACCGTCTGCAGGACAGTTACTGGAAGCAATATAAATCTTTTGCAAGCCTGCAAGCCATGCATACGGAGCAGCATGTCCCAGTAATGCTAGGCCATGCTTCACACCATGCCACCAGTTGTCCTTCAATTGCTCTTCAAAAGCCTCATTTAACTCACGCTCATTGTCAAATAGCCGGAATGCACTGCGAATTACAACATCTGGCAACGAAAAACGCTTGGCGATTTCAGCAATACCATCATGAACATTCTTCCAGCCGGCTTCATTATCATACCGAATGTCAGATCCCCATATAGAAATCAGATGAGGCTGTTCAGAGAAGTGGGTCACCAAGGTTTGGGTGGCATCCAATCCACCTGAGAAAAAAACACCACTACTCGTACCTCTGATAGTATTTTCAACAATTTTATCCGGACATATTTTCCCCGCAAACATGCTTTCCGGGAATATAGTTTCATATCCTTTTTTAACTTGAGGAATACAGTCGAAAAAATCCTTATCTAACTCTGGTAGAATGAGCATACTGTTTGTCAGCCAAGCAATCGGCAAAACATTGCACACAAAAGGAATTGCCAGAATACTTTTAGGGACAGATTCCAATTCTACCGGATAATCAATCACAAAGGGGGTGCCTGAGAAAAAGGTCTCCAAACCGTCACTGACAGAAAAAACAAATTCCACCTTGTTGCGATCAATTTTTATGTTATCCAACAAGATTTTTTCCATTGAAACACATCCTTATTTCACAATCTCAAGATCCGGGAAACGAACACTGCCCCACCAACGATGCTCCCAGTTCAAAAGGCGTTCTCCATCCATGGGGCTGATAATTTCAAAAGCGCACGCTCTGCTAACATGATCGAGGATGATACTGTTCCCCAGTTCATCGCTTTGGAACAAAGCAATACTCAAGAAATACTTCCCATCAGCCAGCATACTGTTATCAAAAGAGAACATATCCGCACGTTCTTCTCCTGCCTTTACATCCGCAATTTCCTGAGATTGTACCAATCCCACAGCAGAATCATCCCGAAAACGCACAATCATGCGCAATCGCACACCATCCAAATCGCGATTAGCCTTCCAGCGCAGTTGAAATTTCACCGGATCACCGCGCGTGTAGATACTTTCCTGCTTGCTTAAAAATTCAATGCTTTGCATTCTGGAATAGCCCATCGCATTTTTGGGGCGTGCTCTCTCCAGCAGATTTACAACAGGAGCCGTACCCTCATCAGAATGCTGCAAATAGATTGCAATTGCCTCTTCCACATCACCATCGAAGATGATACGCCCTTTATCCAGGACAACACAGCGGTCGCAGAGTTTACGGATGGTATTCATATTATGGGACACATAAAGAACGGTACGTCCCTCTTCTTTGGCAGCGGAGCGCATTTTATCCAGGCACTTCTTCTGGAAGGCCATATCGCCAACCGCCAAGACCTCGTCCATGATCATGATTTCGCTGTCCAGGTGCGCCGCAACGGAGAAGGCTAGCTTCACGTACATACCGGAGGAATACCGCTTCACTGGGGTGTCGATAAACTCCCGAACCTCAGAAAATTCGATAATATCCTCCATTTTGGCGTCGATTTCCGCCTTGGTCATACCCAAAATGGCACCATTCATGTACACATTCTCACGACCGGTCATCTCACCCGAGAAACCGGTACCCACCTCCAGCATGGAAGCAATACGGCCGTAAATATCCACGCTACCCTCAGTGGGAGCGGTGATCCGGGACAGGACCTTCAGCATAGTAGACTTACCTGCACCGTTACCGCCGATGATACCGATGGCTTCGCCCTGCTTGATCTCCAGATCGATGCCGTTCAGCGCCATAAAGGTCTGACCGATCAGCCGCTGGTCGCTGCCGATCTTGGAGTTGGGATCCTCCTTATGGCGTACCCGAGCCCACCAGCTCTGCAGGTCGGCGGTCAAGGTGCCACCGCCAATCTGGCCCAGGCGGTACTGTTTCTTCAGACCTTGAATTTTAATTGCCAATTGTTCACTCATTTTGCTACCTCACACCGTATCCATAAAGGTCTTTTCCACTTTACTGAAGATAATCACGCCGATGAACATGACCAGCGCCATAATTCCGGCACTGATGCCCCAGTACATAGGACTGAACACGCCCTCACCCAGGAACGCCCAGCGGAAGGTTTCCACTGCACTGGAAACAGGGTTGAGCATCATCAGCTTGAACAAGCCGCCGTTGCCCAGCATGGAAGCAGGGTATACAACAGGAGTAACGTACATCCAAAGCTGTACACCAAAGCCCACCAACATGGTCAGGTCGCGGTACTTGGTGGTCATACTGGAGATGATAATACCGAAGCCCATACCCAGCATGCCCAGATACACCGTGATCACCGGCAGCATAGCAATACCAGCATAGTTGGGATCCACCTGACCGATAGCCAAATAATACACCCAAAATCCTAGGAACATCGCAAGCTGGATCAGGAAATTCAGTATACTGAACAACACCGTAGAAATCGGGCTGACCAGGCGGGGGAAGTACACCTTGCCGAAAACACTGGCGTTTCCGGTAAAGGTATGGGCAGTACCATTGAGGCAAGCCGCAAAGAAGCTCCACACCGTGTTGCCGGCCATGTGGAACAGGATCTGCGGAACACCACCGGTAGAGATACCAGCGATGCCGCCGAACACCAGGGTGTGGATCAGGGTAGTGATCAGGGGCTGAATGATCGCCCACAGGGGGCCCAAAATGGTCTGCTTATAGCGCACCACAAAGCTGCGCTTGGTAAACAGCCAGATCAAATCCCGATACTGCCAGACCTCTTTCAGGTTGATGTCGAACCATCCGGTTTTCTTTTCCAGATGGGTGTGATACTTATGTGTCTGTTCCATGGCGTACTCCTTTAAGTTTTTCCGCTGATTCTGCGGATCAAATAATACAAATCAAGAAATATTCCGAGCTTTTTAACTGTTTTATGCAGTACTCGGTACTGGCCTTCCAATGGCAGAGACTCCTGAGAAAGCACCAAAACGCGCTGTTTCAACTGACCGGATTCTTTTTTAAATCCGCCACGGCGGGCAAGACAGTATTGCCAAACTGCCGTCTGGAACTGGCGTTTTTTCGTTTCCAAAACCAGATTTTCCAACCCATCCAGCGCCTGAATCCGATCATCCATAATCGTGAACACGTCCATACTCTTTGGCTTAAAGCCGGAGTGAACGATGCTGCCGGAGCGCATTACATAGCCATACAGCACCAGATCGGTGTAAATAACCTTGCGGCACTTGGGCAGAACCCGGTTCATCAGCTCTTCATCCTCATGGAGGATGCCCTTTTTGAACCGAACGCCCTCAAAAACACGGCGATTCCACAGCTTGGTACAACTGGAAGCCGCCACACCGCCTTTGTCATACAGCCATTGCCACATCTTCGGCAGCTCTTCGCAAACCACCGGATCGACTGGTTGATTCGGGTCAGGTGTCCATGCGGTATCCTCCGTTTCAAAATAGTGAAACTGGACAAAATCCGCATCTGGCTGTGCCGCATCCAACAAACGCTGCACCGCTTCCGGAGCCAAATAGTCATCCCCATCCACAAACAAAATCCATTCCCCGGTAGCCGCATCCAAGCCGGCATTTCGGGCGTCGGATAGACCGCCGTTGGGCTTATGGATCACCTGAATCCGGGAGTCCTCTGCCGCAAAAGCATCGCACAAAGCACCGCTTCCGTCGGTAGAACCGTCGTCCACCAGCAGAACCTGAAGCTCTTTATGGGTCTGCTCCCGCAAGCTTTCCACACACCGGGACAGATATTTTTCGATGTTATAAACCGGAACGATGATACTAACCATCGTGATCCTCCTAATTCTTTCCAAGCACCCGCTTAATACTCTGCTTCAGGCGCTCTTTTCGCACATCTGCCATATTCAGCAAAGACGTGTTACGGCAGATTTCCTTGCAATCACCGTTGTCCAAAGCCAGCGCCGCGGACAAAATCACACCCTGTAACGCATTTTTCAGTGCTATTGGGTCGTAGCATTGCTTTTTCTGGTTTGCAGACAGCAACTCCTCGTAAAATGCCGCCACATCGCAAATTTCTTCCTTTGTTTCCGGGCGTTTGTCTGCGAAATAAAAGGCCGCACCGGCGCTTTCTCCGGAAACACCCAACTTTTCCAGTTGACGGTGCTTCAGATTGTTCAGCCGCTCCAGATATTTCTGGGAAGGATTTTTTGTCACCTGCGCGCTGTGTACCCGGTAGCGAAACAAAATATCCGGAAGCGTCGTTACCCCATGATTTTCCGCCACACGACACCAAAGGTCGTAATCCTCCAGGCCCTCAAAGGCCATGTCGTAACCTCCCAGAGTGCGAATCACATCCGCGCGCATCATCACACTGGGATGCGCCAGACCGCAGGAGAAAAACAGATCCACTTTCATCTGTTTGGGGTCGGTAGACGACCAGCCGGTGTACAGAGGACCATTTTCATCAAAGGTTTCCACGTTGGTCCCCAACACCGCCACATCCGGATGGGCGTCCAGATACGCCACCTGCTTTTGGAATCGTTCCGGCAGGGAAATATCATCCGCATCCATCCGGGCGATATAGGTACCCTTGGCCAAAGAAAGTCCTTTGTTCAGCGTACCGGCAACCCCCAAATTCTGCTCGTTTTTCACATATACCAGCCGGGGATCGGTGTAGGACAGCAGGATCTGCTCCGTGGAATCCTTTGAGCAATCGTTGATTACGATCAGCTCAAAATCCACAAAAGACTGCTCCAGAATGCTGTCAACCGCCTCTTTTATGTACTTTTCGGCATTATACGCCGGTAGGATCACGCTAACTTTCGCAGCCATCAATCTACACCGTTTTCCTCTAAAATATGGGCATATACCGTTTTTTTGCCCTCAGGAGTTGTCTTTTTGAGTTCCATTTTATAGCTGAGCTTGAAGAAATCATTGGTATCTTGGTGCTGTTTGTAAAAATCCGGCTCGTAAGCCGTATTCAAGACATGTTCCATAGCCCAGATATTTTCATTGCCCAAAGGCACCTGATCCACAGTTTTCCGGATCTCTGTGATACCACAATATCCCGACCAGATCACATAGTCTACAATGACGTAGTCAATCAATCTATCGTGGTGTTCCCACCAGTGAATCAGCGATTCATACACATAGGAAAACAGCCGGCAATCCTTCTGTCCCATAAAAAAGAAATTGCACCACTTGCCCCGGCATGCCTCTTGGGGACAATGGCTCCAATCCGGAAATCGCTGTGTAAAATACACTCGATTCAGATAATCGGGCAACTTATCCTGGATTCGGTCGGACAACCACACTGTTGAATCAATCCAAGCACCACCATAAGCGCTCACCAGCGCATAGCGCAGAATATCCGTCAGATGCACTTTGGTAATCAAACCACTTTCATATTTCTCCAGAATATGCACGGGTAATTCCACATAATCCGGGAAATTATCCCATGTCACAATATATACTTGTGCATTTTGGGGCAGAACACGGCGCATTTTGACTACGCAGGCTTTGACAATAGGAGGCATATTTTCCTCACCTTGCCACCAACAGACCCAGACGGGGATCTTGTCCAGCTTTTGCTTAGGCGCAGCAGGGGAAACCTCCCCCTTGTTATACCGCTGCGTCACCGGTTCCAGATCCTTGATTACATATTTCGATAAGGTTTCTATGTATTTCTTACTCTTGCCAGTGGGGATCAGCACGTCCCAAAATTGCAGCAGCGCAACCTTCATGCCAAATTCCCGAACATTTCCGGGCAGAACCTTACAGCAGCCGCCAAAGCGCTGAAACAGATGCAGGATTTTCTTCAGCACGTACATCCCCCTCTCTTTTTCATCTGGAATTCTTTATATTCGCTATTTTAGCCAGTACCACAAGCGCTACGGCCAGCTTTTTTTGCATCAGCTTACCCCGCAAACCGCCATAGCCGGTTTCCTGTAACGCAGTCTGTAATTCTTTATTGGCGCACAGCGCTTTTGTTTTCTGCACCCGCTGTTTGAATGTCAGCGGTGAGGTTTTATAGCAATAATTGCAGATTGCGGCAATAGCACCGTTGATCAGGTGCGTTCCGTAAGCAATCCGATAGGATTCCTCCGGCCACACCGCCACTAATGCCTCTTGCGTTCCTTTGTGCGCGGCCAGGCAGGCATCAAAATAATCCTCATGATAACGATGCACTGCGCTTTCCTCCTGCATCACCCGGTAATAGAGTCCTTTGCGGATATAGCGCATGGAGTCCATTCGTCCCATCGCGTACAGATTGAAGATCCGGTCCTCGGAAAATTTGATCCCCACCGGAAAGCGGATTTCTTTGACCAGTTCTGCTCGGTACAAGCACCGCCATGCAGCACCTGCCATCAACAATAGCCGTTCAGGGGTAATATCCTGCTTTTTCAGCATACCGTCGTCCGGCAAGAGTGCAATTGTATCGACCTCTGTTTTCCCGGAATCCCAAACCGTCACCGCATCAAACATGCAAATATCCGCTTTACCCATTTCAGCCAACGCAGTTTCTAAACAGTTCGGGGCGATATAGTCATCCGCATCCACGAAGCCGATCACATCACCCTTCGCCGCATCCAAGCCCCGGTTTCTGGCTCTGGATACGCCTCCGTTTTCCTGATGAATAACCCGGATCCGACTGTCTTTTTCAGCAAGCTTATCACAAATTGCACCGCTGTTATCCTTAGAGCCGTCATTCACAAGGATCAATTCAAAATCAGAATAGGTCTGTGCCAGCACGCTTTCCGCACACCGGGATATAAACTTTTCACCATTGTACACCGGTACGATAATACTGACCATGATGGATCCTCCCAGATTTTATCGCAACTCTCTGGACTTTAGGTAATTGATTCGTCCCAAAAGAATACCCAAGATCACATAGGGTATCAGGCTAGGGCTGACTGTGAAGATACCCAGTTCTACAGACTGCTGGCAATACAGCAACAAAAATGCTACCATTGCACCGGACACGCTGGTATCCTCAGTATAATATCTGCCTTCCTTCAGAATCTCATGGAACAGCTTTATCCAATAGAAGAAACCCAGCACACCGAAGGTGCATAAGCAAGATACTGCACAATTGTGCCAGTAACCTCCACCTGCCAAGTTGCCGTTACCCAACAATAAATTATTTTTGATCTGCCTAAATGCCTTGATCCATAACTCATCTCTACCGCTGAACAACTCCTTGCCGAATGTTTTCTGGCTCCACTCCATTAAGCCACTGATGTCCGCCAGTACAGAAACCTGGCAGACCAAAATAGCGATTCCCAGGGGTACTAAAAGAATCAGAAACAATCCCCAATTTGACTTCAGAAGTTTCCTTACCGGAATCAATCGCAGAACAAAGAGCAAAGTAATAGCAACTACAAAGATACATGATCTGGAATCCGTCGGCTGGATTAAAATCATATAAGCTGTTCCCATCAAGGGCATTATCAAAAAGCTTCGCCAGCCTCTCATACCAAAGAAGGGTATCGTAAATACCAAGAAGCTAAACAAACCGATCATACCGATAGTATTACCATTCCAACCGCTTAGAGCTTCTGTATAATTAAAGGCAACAAGTACTATCAATCCTAACGAACCATAGGCAATGGCCGTCAGTCTCAAAGCTTTGATATTAGGACGGGTAAACGACAAAATATAGACCAGCAGATAAACCCAAAAACCCTCTAAGCCTTTCAATTTCTGCCCATTCAGCAAAATAGACCCAACCAATACCAGTACCATGGGTAGCAACACCTTAAAATATCGGGGTTTAATCAGAATGTCTCCATCCATAAGCGTTCGCATTCCCAAACAGAACACCGCAAGCACCGTAGCGATCAACATGGCACGTTCTGTTGTCTGATAAGCCATGCCAAGACCTGTTCCATTGAATAGATTGATGAGCCAAATGATCACCATGCCCATCGTATAAATTATAGCATACATACTTTCACCTACCGCTGGTTAAAAACCACGAACAAATTTATAGTACACCCGGAAAATCAGTCCCAGAGGCAGGCACAGACCGGTCAAAAGTCTGTGTTTTCCTGCATAGCGAACAGGGGGCTTACCTCCCATCCACCGGAAACACCAATATTTTCCTGCTGTGATCATTTTCTGTTTCAAAGACGGATACACATCGATCCGCTGCATGAAATACATGCTGTACCCCTTGGGGTTTCGGGCGATGATCCCATCTACATTCTGAGAGTAGCCATCCTCCTGATATTCGCAGAGAGTCACGACCTCCCGCAAAAGCCCCATACGGCACACCACGTCCAACCGGTCGTAAATGACGCTTTCCGTCACAAACCGCTCCCCGTCGAACACCGGGAACGGATACTGTTTCGCCAGCGCAGTGGGGAAAATCAAGGTAAATTCTCCACTGCAACCATGGCTTAGCACCAGCTCATTGAATCCGGTAAGCTCCAGATTTTCCGGAAATTCGCCACTAAGGCGTTTTCCGGAAAGATCCTGCTTATATGCGATAATGCCCTGATCTTCTGCCAGTTTTTCAGCAGTTTTCAGAATCATTTCCACCGCGTTATCCGCCAGCATGTCATCGGAATCCACGCACAAGAACCACTGCCCCTGTGCCAGCTCCAACGCCGTATTGTAGGCGGTATGCTTTCCGCCGTTTTCCTTTTTGTGATACCGCACCGGGAAAGAAGCGGCTTTTGCAAAGCCCTCCGCCACCGCTTGGGTATCATCCTGAGAGCCGTCATCGATAATCAGCCACTCAAAATCCCGACTGTTCTGCCGAAGCAGACTTTCAAACAGTCTGGGTAATGTCCCCGCCCGGTTGTAGGCAGGGGTAAAAACCGTCAGCATACCGCATCTCCAAACTTACTTTTTTTTCAGCCAAGCGAAGCAATCTTCACCGAAGAGCCGATGGAAAGGCTGGGTGAGCTTACTTCTTAGCCGCTGACCCGGGCTGAGCCAGCTTTTGGAATACCAATGCACCGATAGGGTGTTTTTTGTCTTATTCAGCCGCCCGGTGGCATCCTCGTAGGGGTTCATCCAATCCACCGGCAGAACACGTACACCTTTAAAATCCTGAAGGCTTCCATCCGCCACTAGTCCCAAGTTTTCCAACGCCTGAGTATTCAGCTTTGGGCAGACGATTAGAGGAAATTCTCCGTTTTCGTCAGGCTCCAGACCATCGTACTGGTCAATCATCGCCTTCACGGAGCAATGCCCCGCAACTGCGCCGAAGCCCAGTCCCGTAGCCACATTGGTGGCATTTTCCCAACCGTAGAAAGCCTCATTATCTAAAAGCTCGTCAGGGCTTCTGAGCAGCTCCACGTCCGTGTCAAAGTAGATACCGCCATGGTCATAGACCACCATCAGCCGCACCAGGTCACTCAAAAAAGCCCATTTTTTATTGGCATAGCAATAGCGGATATAGGCATTGCATTCCAGATCGAAATTACTCTCATCCCAACGGATGATTTCATAATCCGGGCAATACTTCTCCCAGCTTGCGATGCACTTTTTCGCCAGCTCCGGCAGTTCCTTGCCGCCGAACCAGCAGTAATGGATCTTCTTGGGTATCATGCTTTCTCCACTCCCAGACGCTTTTTGTGCAATTTTTTGTACAGCCACATGGGAAGCAATCCCACAATGATCGGCTTCAGCGCCCGGGCGTATTGCCACACCGGCAGCTTCAGCAGCCGCACCGCTTTGCAGATCACCCGGGCTTCGTTGATCCGGTAGCGGAATTTTCTTCTGGCGTAGGCGTTGCGGTCATCCCGCATATGGTACAGCGGCTCCTGCAGGTTCATGCCCCGGTAGCCTGCGGCATAGAGCTTCACCCACAGGTCGTAGTCCTCCACCCGGAGGAATTTTCTATCGTCGGTATAGCCGCCTACACTGCACACCGCCTCTCGCCGTGCCATGCAGGGAGCATGGCAGAAAGGGGTGCCGTAGACGAAATCCCTATTTTGCGGCAGAGGGTTGGCGTGGCTTCTGCCCCAGGTTCCGGTTTCGTCGAAATAGGTCATTTCGGTGCTGACCACCGCCATATCGGGGTTTGCCTCCAGCGCCGCCAGTTCCTTCTCGAACCGGTCAGGCTCGCACAGATCGTCACCATCCATCCGGGCGATAAATTCACCCTTTGCATGGGACAAACAATGATTCAGGGTATAATTCAGACCCATATTCTTCTCATTTTTCACCAAAATGATTTGATCCGGGTACTTTTTCTGATAACCTTCCGCCACGGCGTAGGTGTCATCCACAGAACCGTCGTCGCAGAGGATCAACTCCCAGTCCGTCACCGTCTGGGCCAAAATGCAATCTATCGCCGCCGGCAAAGTACCGGCGCAGTTGTAAATGCCCATGAGGACTGAGATCCGTTTTTCCATAGCTTACCTCTGATTCAGCAACCGTTTGCGGTCTTCCACGATGTGGGCAAACAGTTGTGCTTGGTCGAATTTTTCTGTGGCGAAGGCGTAGGCCGCCTTGCCGAATTTACTGCGAAGGCCGGCATCGTCATACAGCCGCACCATGGCATCGTGGAGAGTATCCACGTCCGCTTTTTTAACTACCAAACCGGTCACGTCCCGAACCATGGCATCCGTGGGACCGGGGATATCACTGATGATCACCGGCACGCCCATAGCCTCCGCCTCGATAACGGCACAGCCGAAACCTTCCCGATAGCTGGGCAGGATGTACACATCCATCGCCGCCATGTACTGCTCGATCACCTTGGTATAGTCGCAGAAAATGACCTTTTTCTGCTCCTTTGCCCAGGCATACAGCTCCTGATTGACAGAGTCCGCCTTTTCCATAAAGCCCACCAGCATCAGGTATGCATCCCGCTGCTGAATCAGCTGCTGATAAGCAGCGAACAGCTCATTGACACCCTTCTCACCGGTAATACGGCCCACGAAGCCGTAAACCACCGCATTCTCAGGAATACCGTACTGCTGACGAATGGCCTTGCGCCAAACTTCCTTTTGAGAAATATCGAACTTCTTCAAATCCACGCCACAGGCGCTTCCGTTCCACACCACGGAACTTTTCTCCGGGCCGTAAAGGCCCTCTTCCCGGCTGAAATTCAGGTTGCCGAAGCTGTCCGGCTCGATATAAGTAGAATTGCGGCAGACGAATTTTTCAATGGTCTTAAACAGCTTCCGCTTTGCACCGGAAAAGCCCACAAAGGCCATCCCCCACTGGCAATACAGCCGCACCGGCACCTTAGCCATTTTGGCCGCCACCGAGGCGTACAAAGACGCATTGGGGGTGGAATACTGGACAATATCAAATTTCTCCCGGCGGAAGATCTTCGCCATCTTGGCAATAGCACCAATTCCGCTGGGACTGATGCCACGCTTCATAGGCACGGGAATATAGCGAACATACTCCGGCAAGCGTTTCCGGAATTCCGGATCTTCGTCGCAGATCAAGAAAATCTCCCAGTCCGTATGTTCATGGATGTACCGAATGGTGGGCAACACAAAGGCTTCCAGCGTGATCGGTACGGTTGTTACATAACAAATTTTCATAGCACACCTGCCATTAAGCTCTGTAAGCCGGGAAGAAGGAACTGTCCGGCGGAGTTACGCGCTTGCTCACCAGCATTTCATAGGCTTCAGGATCCATGATCCGCTTGCCAATATGATAGCGGCACAGCTCGCCCCGATAAAACGCCTTCTTGAACGCCAGAAGACCATCCTCCCGGGAACCGATGCCGCCACCCAAATGGAAGGAAATACAGCCGTTTTCGCAAGCCCAACAAGCTGCTTCGTACAAAAGCAGATTGGTGGGTGCCAACTTTTGCAGATCCTGACGGGAGCCGGACAGATGGTAATTCAGCCGCCCGTTGGCACTGAGCATGATGGCTGCTGCGGCCACCTCACCGTCCTCGGTCTGGGCGTAAAACACCTGAGCGTTGTGGTTCAAATCTTCTCTGATGCTCTTATAATAGCTATCTTCAAAGTAGTAATAGGAATCCGCATGATCCTTATCCATAGTCTGATCGTACAGCTTGTGGAACACCTCAAAAATTTCCGGGCCGTTGGCCTTGTAGATGTGCAGACCGCTTTTCTGCGCCTTGCGGATCATATTGCGGTTTTTGCTGGTGAGGTTATCCCAGATGGTTTGCAGGGAAGTGGTGTCCATGGATACGGTAGGCCCCAGAGGAATCACTTCGTAATGGTTTTCCAGCCCCTCATGATTCCGCAGAATGGGGTGGAATCTGATAAATTCGCAGACAATGCAGTTCTTTCTGCACCAGCGGTCATACGCTTCCATGAGCAGATCCAGCGAACCGTTGCCTTCCAGCAGCCAGCCGCCATAGCCATAGGGGGTGACCAAATCAAACAGGGTCTGCTCAGGCAAATCCGTAAACTTTCCGTCATTGACGATGGAGCGGCGCATCATCACCTGAATGCCCCGCAGCCCGTCAGCTTCGTAGTGCATCAGCAGAGGTTCGCCATCGCCATGGGCGCAAAACCCCTTCACATATCCACTTAAATAATAAACATCATATTGCGCAAAGGAGCGGACCACCAGATCCCACGCCTCCGCTTCCGCTAAGGTATAGATTTTCAGCATACACGTTCACCTGCCGCTTTGCGAATCTCTGCCAAATTTCCTTCATCTTCGGTGCAAACTGCCACGTCGCTGCGCTTGAGAACCATAGCGGCGGTGGCAAGGATGATTTTCACATCATTTCCGAAGGTAATATTTTCTACGTATTTACAGTCCCAACTGAGTCGGTCATCCCAGCCTACAAAATTGCGCCCCTTCACCTGCGCCAAACCGGTGAGGCCGGGACGGACATCGTGGCGGTGCTTTTCCTTGGGGGTGTAGTAGGGCAGGTATTCCACCAGCAGCGGTCGGGGGCCCACGATGGACATATCGCCCTTGAGGATATTCACCAGCTCCGGCAGCTCGTCCAGAGAGGTGGAGCGGAGGAATTTTCCATAGCCGTTCAGCCGCTGGGCATCGGGCAAGAGATTGCCCTCTGCGTCGGTTTCGCAGGTCATGGTGCGCAGCTTGATCAGCCGGAAGATCTTCTCATCTTTTCCGGGACGCAGCTGGGTGAAGAACGGATTTCCCTTCATCATAACAGCGCCAAGAACGATCAGCACGGCGATAATGGGACTCAGCACCGTCAGCGCCAAGGCTGACAGGAGAACATCCAGAATTCGTTTGATGCAATTTTTGTACACGGCGGTTCTCCTTTCTTAGTCAGGCAATCAATAAAATGCGCTCTTAATAACGTCGATGACGTAGTTTTGTTCCTTCTCGGTCATCTTGATGTCCGAAGGCAGGCACAGACCCCGGGCGAAAATATCCTCGCTGACGGGCTTTTCCGCCACGCTGATAAAATCATGATTGGCAAACACCGGCTGCATATGCATGGGCTTCCAGATGGGTCGGCTCTCGATGCCGGCCTTCTTCAGCCACTCCAGCAGCTTCTGCGGCTTCACGGGGCTGTTCTCCCCGATCAGAATGCAGGACAGCCAGAAATTGGGGTGACTCCCTTCCAGATAGGGATTCATGGTCAGATCCAGACCCTTCAGTCCCTCCTGATACCGGCGATAGATGGCCTCTTTCTTTGCCCGGTGCTCTTCCAGATGCATCAGCTGACCACGGCCGATACCCGCCACCACATTGCTCATGCGGTAGTTGTAGCCGATGTCCAGATGCTCATACCAGATCACCGGCTCCTTTGCCTGGGTTGCCCAGTAAAATGCCTTCTGCCGGTCAGCCTCGTTGTGGGTCATGAGCATACCGCCACCGGAGGTGGTGATGATCTTGTTTCCGTTGAAGCTGAAGATGCCATACTGACCGAAGGTACCGCAGTGGCGGCCTTCGTATGTAGCGGACAGTGCCTCCGCCGCATCCTCGATGAGGACGGCGTTGTGCCGGCGGCAAATGTCCATAATCTCATCCATCTTGGCGGGCACCCCGTACAGATGCACCAGCGCCACAGCCTTGGCATTGGGGTACTTCTCAAAAGCCTTCTCCAGCGCCGCCGGGTCCATGTTCCAAGTCTCCCGCTCGGAGTCCACGAACACCTGCACACCGCCCTCGTAGGATACGGGGTTAACGGTAGCGGCGAAGGTCATATCGGAGCAAAGCACCACATCACCGGGCTTGATGCCTGCCAGCTTCACCGCCAGATGCAGTGCGGAGGTGCCGGAGGATAGAGCAAGACCCTGCTGATTTTGTCCCAGGTAATCGCTCATCTCATGCTCAAAAGCATCACAATTGAAGCCCAGAGGCGCAACCCAGTTTTTATCAAAGGCTTCCTTCACAAATTGCATCTCCTCGGAGTGCATTGTGGGGGTCGCCAAAGGAATATGTTTTGCCATAATTACCAACCACTTTCATGCTTGTTCTGCAAAATGTATATAGAATCACCTTATTTTAACATAGTGTGAATAAGATTTCAAGTCTTAAACAACCATTCGCTACAGCAAATGGTTGTTTAAGATGCACTAAAATGTCATTGCGAGGAGCAAAGCGACATACGGCGGGAGCATCTCCCGCCCTACATAAACATTTCTATTGTCAACATTCACATGGAAGCCCCCCAGATTGGCTTATAAATAGTCTTTTCGCCAAATTGACGAGTCCCCTTGACTCTGCTATAATAAAGGCGTATTTGGAAACGTTTTCGTTACTGACGGTTTTTAGTGGAGCACCACACGGAGCGAAGACGTATATGGCCGACCGTCTGGGCACACTCACCCTAGGGTCGGAGTGTGTCCTTTTATCGTTTTTTGGAGGGAAAAGCATGAAAAAAGTTGCCATTATCATGGGCTCTGACAGTGATCTGCCTGTGGTTCGCAAAGCTGCAGATACTCTGCAGAGCTTTGGCGTCCCCTACGAGATGCACGTCTATTCTGCCCACCGTACCCCCGTGGAGGCTCGGGATTTCGCCGTCAACGCACGCAGTGCAGGCTTTGGCGTAATCATCGCCGCCGCAGGTATGGCCGCCCATCTGGCCGGCGCCATCGCCGCCAACACCACTCTGCCGGTCATCGGCATCCCCATGAAGTCCACCACATTCTCTAACGGTATTGATGCGCTCCTTTCCACGGTGCAGATGCCCTCCGGCATTCCTGTTGCAACCGTGGCGGTTGATGGCGCTGTCAATGCCGCTTTGTTGTCTATTGAGATCCTTGCGGTCACCGACGAGGCTCTGGCTGAAAAGCTGGAAGCCAAGCGCAAAGACGACGCCGCAAAGGTTCTGGCCAAGGACGCCGCACTGCAATAAGAGATAATCAGATCCGAGATATGTCCGCATCCGAATATCTCATATCTCATATCTTCACATAAACCTTTCAAATTTTGAATATCTGAAATGAGGTAATTTATTATGGAAAACCTGAAGCTTGTTTACACCGGTAAGACTAAGAACGTTTATGCTCTGGACAACGGCAACTACCTGCTGAAGTTCAAGGACGACTGCACCGGCAAGGATGGCGTGTTCGATCCCGGTGAGAACGCCGTTGGCCTGACCATCGAGGGCGTGGGCGATGTGAATCTGCGCATGAGCATCTACTTCTTCGAGAAGATCAATGCCGCCGGCATCAAGACCCACTACGTCAGCGCTGACCTGAATAACACCACCATGGAAGTCCTGCCTGCCAAGGCTTTCGGCAAGGGTCTGGAAGTCATCTGCCGTTACAAGGCTGTGGGCTCCTTCTTCCGCCGCTACTCCGACTACTGCACTCTGGGTCAGGATCTGCCCGCTTACGTGGAGACCACCTTCAAGAATGACGCTCTGGGCGATCCTCTGGTCACCAAGGACGGTCTGGTGGATCTGGGCGTTATGACCGCCGAGCAGTACGACTCCCTGAAGGCTATGACTCAGGCCATCACCAAGATCGTGGCTGTCGACCTGAAGGAGAAGGGTCTGGATATGTACGACATCAAGTTCGAGTTCGGCTACGACGCTGACGGCAATGTGATGCTCATCGACGAGATCGCTTCCGGCAACATGCGTGTGTACAAGGACGGCGAGTACATCGATCCTCTGACCCTGAACAAGCTGTTCTTCGCTTAAATCATACACACCCCCTTGCCCCCTGCGTTTGTGAGGGGGCAAGGCTCTTTCGCACAATAATTCAAGGAGGTCACTAAATGGGTGGCTTTTTCGGGACGATTTCCCGCAAAGACTGTAAATATGACGTGTTTTTCGGCACGGATTATCATTCTCACCTCGGCACCCGTCGGGGCGGTCTGGCGTTTTATGACGAAACCAAGGGCTTCCAGCGCCAGATTCACAACATCGAAAACACCCCCTTCCGCACCAAGTTCGAAAGCGATTTGGTCAAGTTCTGCGGCCATGCCGGCATCGGTTGCATCTCCGACACCGACCCCCAGCCTCTGCTGGTGCGCTCCCATCTGGGTATGTTCGCCATCGCTACCGTCGGCCGGATCAACAACGCCGAGCAGCTGGTGGAGGAGGCTTTCTCCGGTCCCGGTCATCAGTTCATGGCCATGTCCTCCGGCAAGGTCAACTCCACGGAGCTGACTGCCGCCCTGATCAACCAGAAGGACGATCTGGTGGAGGGCATCCGCTACGCACAAAGCATCATCGACGGTTCCTGCACCATTCTGCTGCTCACTGCCGACGGCCTCATCGCTGCCCGCGACAAGGTGGGCAGACTGCCCATGCTGGTGGGTCAGAATCCCGACGGCTGCTGTGTTTCTTTCGAGTCCTTCGCTTATCAGAAGCTGGGCTATCAGGATTACTACGAACTGGGCCCCGGCGAGATCGTCCGGATCACGCACAAGGGCGTGCAGCAGCTGTCCGCTCCCGGCAAGGATATGAAGATCTGCGCTTTCCTGTGGACCTACTACGGCTACCCCAACTCCAACTACGAAGGCAAGAATGTGGAGCTGATGCGCTACCACAACGGCATGATCATGGCCCGTGACGAGGCCAAGAACGGCACTCTGCCCGATGTGGACTATGTGGCCGGTGTGCCGGATTCCGGCATTCCCCACGCCATCGGCTATGCCAACGAGAGCCACAAGCCCTTCGCCCGTCCCTTCGTTAAGTACACCCCCACTTGGCCCCGGAGCTTCACCCCTGAGGATCAGAAGGTGCGCAATCAGGTGGCTAAGATGAAGCAGATCCCCGTGCCGGAACTGATTCAGGGCAAGAAGCTGCTGTTTGTGGACGATTCCATCGTCCGTGGCACCCAGTTGCGGGAAACTGTTGAATTCCTGTATGAAAACGGTGCCAAGTCTGTTCACATGCGTTCTGCCTGTCCGCCCATCATGTATGGCTGCAAGTATCTGAATTTCTCCCGCTCCACCAGCGAGATGGAACTGATCTCCCGCCGTGTAATCATGGAGCTGGAGGGCGAAGAAGGCATGAATCATATCGAAGAGTATGCTGACGGCAACTCTGAGCGCGGCAAGGCCATGCGCAAGGCTATTTGCGAAAAATTCAATTTCGCCTCCCTTGGTTTCCAGACCCTGGAGGGCGTGGTCAGTTCCATCGGTTTGGAGCCCTGCAAGCTTTGCACCTACTGCTGGAACGGCAAAGAATAAATAACTTCTGAAAAGGAGCCTTAATATGGATCACAAGAACTCCCATTCTGCCTCCTACGCTGCCGCTGGCGTAGACATCACCGCCGGCTACCGCGCGGTGGA
>JAZONA010000036.1:0-23402 GCA_045654265.1 Faecousia sp. | reverse complement strand
CTGCGCTTCCACCCTGGGCGGTTTGGTGCGCCGGCTGGAGCCTTACGAAATGCTGGATCAGGTGATGTTTACACAGGCAGATTCCGGTTTACCCATTTCCCACATCGTGCTGATGGGCATTGGCGAACCGCTGGATAATTTCCAAAATGTTCTGCGTTTTCTGGAGCTGGTGAACAGCCCCGAGGGCATGAATATTTCCATGCGGCACATTAGGTTGTGCACCTGCGGCTTGGTGCCGAAAATTGACGAATTGGCGGCGAAAAAGCTACAAATTTCTTTGGCTATTTCTCTGCACGGTCCCAATGACGAGGTGCGAAACCAAATCATGCCCGTGAACAAGGCATATCCCATCGATGTTTTGCTGGCGGCCTGCCGCCGGTATTACGAGGCCACCTCCCGGCGGATTCATTTTGAGTATGCCATGATCGATGGGGTGAACGATTCCGAGGCGGCGGCCAAGGAACTTTTGCGGCGGTTGAAGGGGTTGCCGGCGCATGTGAATCTGATACCCCTGAACCATGTGGAAGAAAGTCCCCTGAAGCCCAGCTCCCGGAAAGCCGTTGCCCGGTTTCAGCAGATTTTGGAGGACGGCGGCGTGACTGCCACCGTGCGCCGCACCTTAGGCGGCGATATCGATGCCTCTTGTGGGCAATTACGGAGAAAATACAATAAAACGCTGTCATCCTGAGCGAGCGAAGCAAGTCGAAGGATCTAGAATCTTCGTAATGCGAAGATTCTTCGACTCCGCCGCAATGCGGCTCCGCTCAGAATGACAATGTATGCAAAGGAGTGAATGACCATGCAATATTGGGCCCTGACGGACCCGGGGTGTGTGCGGCCCCAAAATCAGGATACGTATCAGATCGTCAAGTTGGATCGCAATACGCTGCTTTGCGTGGTCTGCGATGGTATGGGCGGCGCAAAGTCCGGCAACATCGCCAGTTCTTTGGCTGCTGACGTGTTCACCCAGGAGATCAAGCGGAATTTCCACGCCGCCATGGATGGAGAAGCACTCGACCAGATGCTTCAGCGGGCGGCAAAGCTGGCGAATTTTACAGTATTCGATCAAGCACAGCAGATCGAAGAATTTGCCGGTATGGGTACCACATTGGTGGCGGCGCTGATTCGTGGTCGGCAGGTGACGGTGCTGAATGTGGGTGACAGTCGTTGCTATTGGATCAACGATCTGGACATCCAGCGGATCACCACCGACCATTCTCTGGTGCAGTTGATGATTCAGCGCCGGGAGTTGAAGCCGGAGCAAGCCCGGAATTTCCCTGGGAAAAATTACATCACCCGTGCAATCGGCACGGAAGCTATGGTGCAGTGCGACTTGTTCCACCTGAATCTGGAACGAGGGGACTGCCTGCTGCTGTGCAGCGACGGATTGACCAATTTATTGGACGATCAGGAGATTTTGTTTGAGATCGTCCACGGCGTAGGCAAAAAATATTGCTGCCAGCGCCTGCTGGACATTACCAAAAACCGTGGCGCACCGGACAATGTGACCACCGTTCTGGTGCAGGTTTGATGGAGGAACGATCTATGGAAAATGACAATTACATCGGTCGGTTGTTAGACGGCCGGTACGAAATACTGGAGCTGATCGGCACCGGTGGCATGGCCCATGTGTACAAGGCTCGCTGTCACCGGCTGAATCGGCTGGTGGCTATCAAGATTTTGAAGGACGAATATTCTCAGGATGAGGAGTTTCGCAACCGCTTCCATGGCGAAAGCCAGTCGGTTGCCATGTTCAGCCATCCCAATATCGTTTCCGTGTACGATGTTTCCAGCTCACCTGCGGCGGATTATATCGTTATGGAGCTGATCGACGGCATCACCCTGAAGCACTATATGGAGAAAAAGGGTACCCTGAATTGGAAGGAAACCCTCCATTTTGCCATCCAGATCGCCAAGGCGCTGGAGCATGCCCACAGCCGTGGCATCGTCCACCGGGATATCAAGCCCCACAATGTGATGGTGCTGAAAAACGGCTCCGTGAAGGTGACGGATTTCGGCATCGCCCAGGTGATGGCAAAGGGCAATACCCTCACCAAAGAGGCACTGGGCTCTGTTCACTACATTTCTCCTGAGCAGGCCAAGGGCGGCCGGGTGGATAATCGGTCGGATCTGTACTCTCTGGGCGTGGTGATGTATGAAATGATCACTGGTCGGGTGCCTTATGACGGCGAATCTCCGGTGAGCATCGCCATTCAGCATATCAGCGGCGGTGCGGTAAAGCCCTCCCTGCTGAATGCCAATATCCCCACCGGCCTGGAGCAAATCATCCGCAAGGCTATGGCGTTGTCTCCGGCAAAGCGGTATGCAACTGCAACCGCTATGCTGTATGATATGGATGAGTTCCGCAAGGAACCGACCATGGTGTTTATGGATGCGCCGGTGTCTGTAGATGGGGCGACTCGTCAGCTTCCCACTGAGGAGGAGTTGGCGGCTCAGCCCATTCCTGAGCCTAAGACCATTGCGGAGCGCACCGCTCAGCCTAAGCCGGTGCGGCGCAAGCCTGAACCCAAGCCTCAGGAAAAGGAAGTGGATCGGAATCGAGTGGCTACCATTGCCATCACTGCCTGTGTGGTGGTGGGTGTTGTGGCGGTGATTGTCATTGCGGTGATTTTGGCAGGCATTCTGGGGAAGCCGGATATGGTTATCGTGCCTGATCTGATCGGTCAGCGGTATGATGCGCTGGGCGAATATGAAGGTGTCGAGATCGTGGAAGTGGAAGGCGGCGGTCAGTATAGCGACAAATACGAAAAGGGCGTGATCATGGATCAGCGTCCCCTTGGCGGAGATAAGGTCGCCAATCCCACAAAGGTGTTCGTCACCATCAGCCGTGGCACCAAACCGCCGGCAAAGTATATGGAAGATCTTACTGACGGCGTCACTGTAGATGCCGCCAAGGCACATCTGGATGGACTGAAGCTGGAGCTGAACTACCTGATTCGGGTGGAGCAGAGCGATAAGCCCAAGGATCATGTGATCCGCACCGATCCCGTGGCCGGTACCGAGCTGGAGCAGGGGCAGACTGTGACTCTGTGGATCAGCACCGGTCCCAGTACCGAGGTGATTATGGCTGAAATGCCCAATGTGGTAGGCCGAACTGTGGCGGAAGCTACCAAGATACTGAAGGCCAACGGATTTATGGAGATTCGGGAGAATCCCGTGGACAGCGATAAGCCCAAAGGACAGGTGGTTGCCCAGTCCGAGGAGAAGTTTGTGAAGATCGATGTGACCACGATCATCATTCTGGATGTGTCCACCGGTATCCCGGAAATCACCCAGGATCCGGAAAATCCAGATGATCCAACTGATCCTACGGATCCTACCCAGCCCACCCAGCCGGAGGATCAGCCTTCTGAGTCTGTGACACTGGAGTACGCCTTTTTGATCAATGCGGAAAAGGATTGTTTGGTTACGATTAAGACCGGAGAAACGATGGTTTTGGAAAATTATCCCGTTACCGCCGGCACGGCAACCGTGTCCGTAACCCTGACCGGCACCGGCGTGGTGACCTACGATGTGTATGTGGACGGCGTGTTAATCAATTCGGAAACGGTGGATTTTGATATCGATGGTTAAGAAAACTACCGGACGCATTTTGCGTTCTCTCAGCGGTTTTTACGATGTGCAGACGGAGTCCGGCATGGTCACTTGCCGTGGCCGGGGATCTCTGCGCCGGGGCGGGGAGAGTCCTCTCACCGGTGATTTGGTGGAGATTTCCGTGGAACACGGCAAGGGTATGGTGGAAAAGATCCTGCCCCGGCGGAATTGGTTTGTCCGTCCGGCGGTGGCCAATGTGGATGCGTTGGTGATCTTTGCCGCCAATGTCAACCCGGTGACGGAGCCATTCCTCATCGACCGGGTGGCCGCCATCGCCGGTGACCGGGAGGTGCCGGTGGTGCTGTGCATCAATAAGTGCGATCTGGATCCGGCAATTGATTTGGAGCGAATCTATCGCAATGCGGGATTTTCTGTGATTCTCACCAGCGCCGAAACCGGCGAGGGCGTGGAAGAGCTTCGGAATTTGCTGAAAGGCAAGCTGACTGCCTTCACCGGAAATTCCGGCGTGGGCAAGAGCAGTATCCTAAACCGGCTGTGCCCGGAGTTGGCCCTGCCCACCGGCGAGGTGTCGGAAAAGCTGGGCCGTGGACGGCACACCACCCGTCATGTGGAGCTGTACGCCATCGGGGAAAATACCTTCGTGGCGGATACCCCGGGATTCTCTTCCTTCGACACGGATCAAATGGACGTGATCCTGAAGGAGAATCTGCAGTATGCCTTCCCGGATTTCGGGCGGTATTTGGGTCGATGCCAGTTTCACGATTGCTCCCACCGGAAAGAGCCGGGCTGTGCGGTGACCGCCGCCGTGGCCTCGGGGGAGCTGGAAGCCACCCGTTACGACAGCTACCTGCGGCTGTACGAAAAGGCCAGTCAGATCAAGCTGTGGGAAATGAAATAAGCAAAAGCACCGGATTTCGTCATCCGGTGCTTTTTGACATATTTACTCTTCTTCAAAAACGGTGTCAATGTAACCAAAATTACCATAAATGCCGCAGGCATAGATCTGACCATCAGCGTGACCAATGTCCAAATAGCGTTCTTCACCATCCTGCGTCGGCAAACAATAAATCAGAGTAGTATGCTCTTCACAAGATGCGGATGGCTCTCCGAATTGTGCTACAAACGCATCGGTGGAAGTGGATGTTTCAAAAAATGTCCTGACTTCGTCCAGATCAACTGTATTCGTGTGGATGATGTTGAAGGGGTAATTATTGATGGACACGATGTTATACTCCGCAACGTCCTTGATGTAGAGGTTGAGCCCTTTTGGCGGCTGTGTGTATTCCCCCGGGTATGACCAAAGCTCATAAAATGCTTCGGCAGAGAAAAACTCTAAGCAGGTAACGCCCACTTGACTTTTATCAAATGTGTTTACGTACATCAATTCCATATCAATCCAGTAATACTTGCCGTCGGAGAATATTGGGAATCTGGTGCCGCAATCCTTGCTCCGCATACCATCCTCGTAGGAAGCACCACCTGCTAAGCAGCTAATATCTCCGATTTGCTCTGTGGGGCCATCATAGATGGACAGAAGCTCCTGAATCTTTTCTTTCAGATCTTCGTCTTCCCGCCGCACCGCAGGGGAGAAGAGATTGTAGATTGCATCCGCATCCTGATTCTCCAGCGCAGTCAATAAGGTGTCCACAGTTTCACTGTAAATTTCATACTCCTCATCCACAAAAAAGGAACCACATCCGCTCATGGAAAATATGTAGATGGCGCAAAGAATGAGGCAAAATGCTTTCTTCATAAATATTCTCCTCCGTAAAGTGGTTGAGATTGAAAAGCGGTGCAACGTGGATTGCACCGCTTTGGCTTATGACAGGAAAATAATGATGAGCTGGGAAGCAAACACCACGCTGATCAGGGCGATGGGGTAGGTAGCAGCGTAGGCGGAAGCCACATCCTCAGTGCCGGTAACGTGAATCAGCGTACCCAGAGCGGGGGTGGAGGTCATACCGCCGGTGAGGGAGCCCAGATTGTTGAACAGGGGCAGCTTCAGCAGGAACTTTGCCACGATGAAGCCGATGACCATGGGCAGGATGGTGATCACAATGCCGTAAACAAAGTAGATCGCCTTGAAATACTTGATGAACTGAGCGCCTCCGGAGATGCCGGCACCTGCCAGGAAGAACACCAGACCCAGCTCCCGAAGAGCCTTCAGGGTGGTAGTCTTGGGCATCAGATTGATGGGTCCAATGTGCAGGAAGTGGCCCAGCGCCAGACCGGCCAACAGACAGCCGCCGGTGGTGGTCAGGGAGAAATTGCCGAATTTCAGGCTGCCAATGCACACGCCGATGAGCACTGCCAAAGCAAAGGGCATGAAGCCAAATTCGTCCATGTCGATGAGCTTGCCGTTGTATGCCTTTTTCTTGCCGGTGTCGGTGGCGGTGATCTTGGCACGTTCTGCGTCCATATCTACCTTCAGCAGCTTGGGCATGATCTGCACAAACAGAACCACGCCAACCACGCCGAACAGGTAGGCGATGCCGTAACCGGTGGAAACGATGTCGTCCAGACCCTCAGCCACAGCGCCCTTGGAGGCGGAGAAAGCGGGGGTAGAGGTCAGAGCACCGGCGAAGATGCCGGTCATCATGGCGGTGATCTCATTGTTGGGGGTATCGGAAATCATCCGATCCACGAAGATACAGCCCACGCAAACCAGTGCGCCGCCCACGATGATCACCAGACCCAGCAGGACGTAGGATTTGAAATTCTTTTTCAGGTTGGCGATGAAGCCGGGACCGGCGATGAAGCCAACGGCGGTGACGAAGAACATCAGACCGATGTTTTCCACCACCTTCAGACCTTCCTTCACGAAGGTGAGGGTGACCTGAGGGTCTTTGCTGGACACGGTCAGCGCATCCGCAAGATCATTATAGAAGAAGCAACCGAAAACCAGCGCCACGATGAACACGCCCGCACTGCCCAGGGAAATGCCCTTAATGCTCACACGGCCCAGCAGATAGCCCACTGCCAGCACGCCGAACAGGCACAGCATCAGAAACGGTACGCCGGTGGCCGCCGCAAATGAAAAATCCATAACGAACTCTCCTTTTTGACATATTTTTCACGGATAATTATAGACCTCTTTAACGCAGAAATCAAGCCAAATCCGACAATTTGGAGAAGGCACCATGCTCCGAGGTATCTGAAGGGCGTCTATTATACATATTATATAAGGAAGGGTGTTGAAAAGTGCATAATTCCAAAGGTAGAATTTTGTAGAAAATGTGGATTGATATGCCCGGGGAAGTATTATATAATATAGTAGCTGTATGACAGCCAAAACAAAAGAGTAAAAGGTGAGATCATTATGAGTAATGAAATCGTTGCAGTCGAAGAAAACAAGGCTGCCAATATTGTTCGTCTTGTGGGTTATGCTGTCATGACGCTGGCTGGCATCGGTGCTGCTGCCGGTATGTTCTACTGGCTGTACTACTTTGCTTGGGCAGTGTTGCCTATCTATAATCTGTGGCTCTATGCATTGGCAACCATTGCCACCGGTACTGCAGTTGCCGGTTTGGGATGCTTCCTGGTGTGGTTGATCACTTCCCTGATTTGGAAGAAAAAGTAATATATTCACATAATTACCGGGTCTGCTTTGCGGATCCGGTTTTTGCATCGTAGAAAATGTGGGAAATAATGGTTATCGTGAACAAGTATGAAAAGTAATTTGTGAAAATTATACGAAAAATGCAGTAGTTTTTAAAGGAAAAAATAAAATAATCCTTTACAAGATAATGCACATATGCTAAAATAATATAGAGTATTATCAGGGGGATTGCCTATGTGCGCTAAACGTTTCTGGTGCATGCTTTTGGTGTGCGCATTGCTGGTGGCGCTTTTGCCTATTTCTGCGTTGGCAGTACCTCAGGAAAATTTCACGATGCTGGACACTTGGTCTTGGGAAATTCCGCAGCGTAATGCGGCCTCACTTTCCGGGCCGGTGTTGGCGGAAGGCAATCATGAGCGGTGGATCGATCGTATTGATGATCTTCCGGATTTTGCATCTTCCTTTTATACTTGGCTGGAGGATAATGCTTCTTCCTCCGGTGCGCTGGCGGATCCCACGAAGGGGACTGACCTGAATGGTATCTATGTATACAAAATCCAGACAATTCAGGGTTCTGTTAGCTACAGAAGCTTTTCCGGTTCTACGGAAAAAGCAAAGGCAGAAGCAGCGATTTCCGCAGACCTGGGTGATCTGCCCAGCCAAATCGCCCAATATTCTGCGGCGGTATTTGGTGCCTTTGACCGGGATCATCCCGAAGTATTTTGGTTGAGTGGTAGCAGTACCTATGGTTGCGGAACCAGTTTTACATATGGCAGTGGCGTAGCCAACTACACGGCTGACGTATACTTCTTTTTAAAGAACAGTTCCTTTGATCTGCGTAAAACAGAGTATCAAAATGTCAGTGCCATCCAGAAGGGATGTCAACTGATCAATCAGAGAGTGGATCAGATTCTGGCCGATTGCAAGGCTGTTTCCAACGCGGACAAGATCTATTATCTCAACGAGGTGCTTACCAAAACCAATGCCTATAATTCCGCTGTTGGTGTAGGAAATTTGGCGGCAGCTTCTCCGGATGCCTGGGAATGTGTTAGCGCACTGGAGGGCGCGACCGGTGTGGATGGCCCCGTGTGCGAGGGATATGCCCGGGCATTTAAAGTGCTGTGTGATGCAATGGAGATCCCCTGCGTGTTGGCGGAAGGTCCTGCAGCGGTCAGTGCCAATGCTACCCCAGAAGGTCATATGTGGAATCTGGTACAGGTGGACGGAGCATGGTATGCTGTGGATGTCACTTGGAACGATCCGTATTCTTTTGGCATGGATATGCCGATTAGTGGGCAGGAGTCTGACGATTGGCTTCTTTTAGGCAGCCAAACCCGGTACAGTACCGGCTTGACCTTTGCCCAGTCCCATCAGGAAACCAATAAAACTACGGCAGACAGTTTGCAATATACCAACGGCCCTCGTTTGTCGGCTGAGGCATACACCGCCCCGGTGCAGGCCCCCACGTTCAAACTGAAGTTCCCAACGCTCCAGTTGGAGGATGAGATCGTTCTGGTCATTTACTTTGAACTGGATCAGCTGGAACTGGATCTAAGCCAAGTGGGGTTGCTAACTTGGTCTACTCCCAACGCTATTGCGGATATTTCCACAGCAGAATCGGTGGTTTGGGGGGCGGAATTTGATGCCGAACAAGGTTTGTATCAAGTCTTTACCAAAGGAATCCCTGCCCAGGAACTGGGTGATGAGATTTTCTTCCGTGTATTTGTTAAGCTGTCCGATGGTAGTTATGCTTATAGTAAGCAGAATAGCTACTGCCCCGTGACGTATGCATACAATCAGCTTGCTAAGGACATCGATCAGGAAAACAAGGCGCTATATGTGTCTATGCTGAATTATGGAGCTGCTGCACAAACATACCTGAACTACCGCACAGATGCGTTGGTGAATAACGGACTGACGGCGGAAATGCAGAGTCTGGTGAAAGCCTATCAGTCGGATATGGTGCAGTCTGTGGCTACTCCCGACAGTGAAAAGCAAGGCAGCTTCCTGAAAACCGCCAGCGGTTTTTCACAAAAGCATGCAACGGTCTCGCTTGAGGGTGCTTTTGCAATCAATTACCATTTCACCACCAATGAAACGGTGGATGGAGATATAACTTTCTACTTATGGGATCAGGCGGCTTTCTCTGCTGCCCAGACCTTGTGTGCCGATAATGCGCTGGATACATTCGTCCTATCTCAAGAAGATGGCCAGTACATTGCAGCAGTGCAAGGCATCGCCGCCAAGGATATCAATCGCCCGCTGTATGTTTGCGCCGTTTACTCCGATGAGGCGGGGAACCAATACAGTAGCGGCATCTTGCCTTACAGCCTCGGTTATTACTGTGGCAGGCAGATTGTTAACGGGTCCGATGAAATTCGGCCCATGGCTCAGGCAATAGCGGTTTATGGCTACTACGCCATGACCTATTTTGCATAAATCTTCTACACGGAATGAGGTGAATCACAAATGAAGGAACTGTATCTGAACGCTGAGATGGACATCGTCAAGTTCGCAGCTGAGGACGTTATCGCTACTTCCGGCGAGACCGAGTCCACCACTTCTAGCTGGAGCAAGCGTCCCAACCAGACCGAGCCCGACTACGGTGCATGGGACGACTAATCTCATGAAGTGAACGATTTCCCCGGTTTCGGCCGGGGAAATTGTTTCCACTCTCCAAGAAAATTATGCGTCTTTTGAGAAAAAGACGCAGCAAAATTGCTTAGTACTATGGCAATGCCATGGTTTTGATAGATAATGCAGGAGTTTGTTATGTTTGAATTTACGATAGAGCTGGCGGGTAAACGCATTGGAATCGTATCCCGGTATGAGGAGATACGGAAAATGTGTGCCGAGTATCTTACCGATGAGGCTCCGGATTTTATTGTGGAAAACAATCGGGAAGTCATGGAGCGGGAATGGCGAAAGTACCTGCGGGAAGCAGAGGTGGAGAATCAGCCCATCTATCTGTACCCCCGTCCTTATTTGGAAACGCTGGCTATCTATCGGATGATTGCAGAGCGGATGATGGAGTATGATACGATCTTGTTCCATGGCTCTGTGGTTAGCGTGGATGGGGAAGGTTATTTGTTCACTGCTACCAGCGGTACCGGTAAGTCTACCCACACGGCTAACTGGAGATCGGTCTTTGGTGACAGAGCGGTTATGATCAATGATGATAAGCCGTTGCTGAAGATTACCGACGATCAGGTGCTGGTGTATGGCACTCCTTGGGACGGAAAGCATCGGCTTAGTACCAATACGGTAGTTCCGTTGAAGGGTTTGTGCATTTTGACCCGGGCTGAAGAGAACCATATTGAAAAGATTACGGTGACAGAGGTGCTTCCTATGCTTCTGCAGCAGTGCTACAGACCTTCCAATCCCATCCAGCTCAGTAAGGTGTTGGAATTGCTGGATAAAATGTCAACGCGTACCGGACTGTACCGTCTGGGCTGTAATATGAATCCGGAGTCGGCGCTGGTCGCCTACAACGGCATGAATGGAAAGGATGAAAAACTATGAAATTGAAAAGCGGATTTGTTACACATGAAATGGGTGGCGAGCAGATCATGGTTGCTACCGGTGAAACTAGCTTTGCTGGTCTGGTGCATTCCAATCTGACTGCCGGTTTTATTGTGGACTGCCTGAAGCAGGAAACCACAAAGGAAGAAATCGTTGAGAAAATGCTTGCAAAGTACGATGCGACTCGTGAAGTCATCGAGGCTGATGTGGACAAGATCCTGGCCAAGCTGCGCAGCATCAACGCTTTAGATGAGTAAAAGTAGCTACGAAGAAGAGCTGGAGCAAAAAGGAAAGCTGGTCTATACCAATGTGGGTAGTAGTATGTTGCCCTTGCTTCGGCAGCGCCGGGATCTGGTCATTATCGAAAAAAGACCGGTGGGTCGGTGCAAAAAATATGATGTGGTGCTCTATCGGCGTCCCAGTGGACAACATGTGCTGCACCGCATTTTGAAAGTGCGCAAAAATGACTATGTGATCTGCGGCGACAACCGACGGGTTCGGGAATTTGGTGTACCCGATGAATGGATCATTGGTGTGCTGACGGGCGTTGTTCGGGATGGGAAGCAGATCCATGTGACGGATTGGAAGTATCGGCTTTACACCCACCTGTGGTGCGATTTCTTCTGGATTCGTGCGGCACTGATCTGGGGCCGTAACACATTTGGCGCAATGAAGAAGAGGATAAAAGGAAAATGAAGCAAAATACCGGCGATAAGGCGATCCTGAAGTGGCTTTTGTCCGCAGTCAAGGGAACAAAACGATATGTTGGCCTTTTGGCGTTGGTGCAGATGCTGATGGCTGCTGCCGGTACCAGTCAGGCACTTTTGATCCGGGGAATCGTGAACAGTGCTGTAGCCAAGGATTGGGAGAGTTTTCAGCTCTATGCAATCCTGCAGGCAGCCCTGGTAGCGGTGTTGTTCCTTCTGCGGACAGTCAACTACTTCCTGGATGAATATGCCCGCAGTACCGTGGAAAATGTTCTAAAACAACGGCTGTTTCGGAATCTGCTGTTCAAAGACTATGCATCGGTGACAGCCGGTCATTCCGGTGAATGGCTCAGTCGGTTGACATCGGATGCTTCTGTGGTGTCTGGCGGCGTGATGCATATTATTCCTGGTATCGCCAGCACTGTGGTGCGCTTGGTGTATGCGGTGGTGCTGCTGTTTTGCTTTGTTCCGGAGTTATGTGTATGGATCCTGGTTGGTGGACTGGTTACCGTGTGCTTCACCTGGTTCCTGCGCAAGCTTATGAAAAAGCTCCATCTGCAGGTTCAGCAGGCAGATAGCCGTTTCCGGGTATTTATGACCGAACGGTTGGGAAGCCTGATGATCATTCGTGCGTTCCGTCAGGAAAAAAACGCCATGGAGCAAGGAAAAGCATGGATGGATGCCCACCGGAAAGCTCGTATGAAACGCAATCGGGTGTCCGGTCTGCTGAATACCGGTTTCAGTGCGGTGGTGGGCATAACCTACACTGTTTGTGCTATTTATTGCGGCTTTAGTATCCTCAATGGCGGCGCAATCAGCTATGGCGATTTTACTGCCGTGTTGCAGTTGGTGAGCCAAGTGCAGGCACCCATTGCGCATATTTCCGGTATTTTCCCGCAATATTCCTCCATGCTGGCCAGTGCCGAGCGATTGATGGAGGCAGAAACCTATCCTGAGGAGCCTTCTGAGCCTGCGGTTGAGAATATTACCGGTTTTTATGAGGAAAAATTTCAGGCCATCGGCCTGCGGAATGCTACCTTTACCTACCTGGCGGTTGGTGAGTTGGAGCATGGCGAGGATGATCGCCGCTCTGTGTTGCGTGATCTGAATTTGGAGATCAAAAAGGGCGAATATGTGGCCTTCTGTGGCCCTTCCGGTTGCGGTAAAAGTACGGTGCTGAAGCTGCTGATGTGCATGTACCACCTGGACGAAGGTCAGCGGTATTTGCAAACTGTTGAGGGTGAGCAGGAGCTCAATGCCTGTTGGCGTGATTTGTTTTCCTATGTGCCTCAGGGCAATCAGCTGATGAGCGGCACAATCCGTGAGGTGGTTACCTTCGGTGACAAGGAACTGATGCAGCAGGATGAACGGATTCATCAGGCTCTGAAAGTGGCTTGCGCCGATCAGTTTATGGTGGATTTGCCTGAGGGATTGGATACCTTGCTGGGCGAACGGGGCGCCGGTCTGTCCGAGGGACAGATGCAGCGTATTGCCATTGCCAGAGCGATTTTCTCTGAGCGTCCGATTTTGCTTTTGGATGAGGCCACCAGTGCGCTGGATGAGGCTACTGAAGCAAAGCTGCTGGATAATCTGCGGGTCATGACTGATAAGACAGTCATTATCGTGACCCACCGCCCTGCGGCGCTGGATATCACCGATAAGATCATCACCTTTGAGCCCAATGCTGAATAAGTTTAGAGCCGACGCATTTGCGTCGGCTCTTTGTGTATATTCATTTCCATGGAATCTATTGGCAAAATTTGTTGCATTTTGTTGGCGGATGGGTTATAATGCAGGAGATTGAAAATGCGCCAGGGTTCGGGTGATGTGCTCGGTGACGATGGCGTGGCTGCCGGTCATCATGGCATGGTCTGCGTCCTTCATCACCACATATTCACAGTGGGGGAATGCTGCGGCCAGCTCTGCCTGAGGCTTGGTCAGGACGGTTTTGTCGTTTTCTGCACAGAGCATCAGTACCGGGGTTTGGTTATTGCCGATGCATTTTAGCAATTTTTTGCGCAGAAGCAGGCATTGCCGCACACAGCCCACCGATAGGGGTGTGGAGCGGTAGTGGGGCTCCTGAACTCGCATTTCAAAACTGCGGATGACCCGGTGATGGCTGTAGCCCGGGGTGGGGATGACGGTATAATTGGGATTGTATTCCCTGGAAAAGAAGAACTTTTTGTCAAATCCCCGAATTCTGCCGAAAAAGCCGGTGCTGAGCCGGAACCACCAGCCAGGTAAATTATTGGTCACGGGAACAACCAAAGGCGAAGTCAGCACCGCACGATGAATCCCCTCGGGACGGGTGGACAGGTACAGCGCCGATACCGCACCGCCCATGGAATGACCGTAGAGCATCAGCGGACGAGAATCCAGCTTGCGCACCACCGTGTCAATGTACAGCGCCAGATCGGATACAAGATCGTCGAAGCTGTGGATGTGGATCAGATCCATCTGATCGGTGAGTCGCTGGGAAAAGCCGTGACACCGTTGGTCGTACAAAAATACATTGTACCCCTGATTGAGCAGATGGTAGCTCAACTCGTAAAATTTCTTTGTAAATTCGCTGAGACCGTGGACGATGACCACGGAGCCGATGCTGTTTTCCGCGGTGAAATATTCATAATAAAGCTGTTTCCCGTCAGGTGTTTGGAGATTGCCCACTGTGCGGCAATCTGCCAGCGCTGCCTCCATTTTCAGGATGGCATCCGGGAATTCTTCTTCCTGCGGGATCTCCAGTTTGTAATTTGCTTTGAAGCCCATGGCTGACCTCCTTGGGTGTAAATTTTGAGAGAAGTGGTGATAATCATGACATCTGAAAAGAAATCCATGGTAAAAAGGGTCTTGCTTATCATTTTTGCGGTTATTTTGTCTTTCTCCGCGGCCTCGATGCTGGCCACGAAGCTGATCTATGATATGATCTTCGTCCGCTACGATGCGCCGGCTGAAGTGCCGGCGGCGCTGAGCCAGATGGTGGCGGACAGAGAGGTTGTGCAATATGAAGTCGATGGAGTGCCGATTGTGGGTTACCTCTATCGGTGTACCGGGGAAAATGCCCGCTCTGGGTTGGTGGTCGTTGCTCCGGGATTCCATGCCGGGGCCGATGATTACCTTTGGCAGATTCAGAGCTTGCTGGACTATGGATGGTCGGTGTTTGCCTACGATCCTACCGGAAGCTGTAATTCCGGCGGTGAAAGCTATGTTGGCTTCCCACAGCAGATTCTGGATATGGAAGCCACGCTGGAGTTTATCCAGGAAAAACACCGGTTCGGTTATGAAAAGCTTGCCTTGCTGGGGCATAGCCGGGGTGGTTACGCCGCCGCTTGCGCGTTGGAAAGCGACTACGATATTGACGCAGTGGTCACAGTCAGCGGTGTCAACAGTGCCATGGAAGGCATCATGGGTCACGCCAGTGCCTATGTTGGGCCGGTGGCCTACGGAAATTACGGATTTTTATGGCTGTATCAGGTGATGCTGTTCGGTACGGACACCGTAAACGCCAGCGCTGATGAAGCCATTTCCGGCAGTGATGTGCCGGTGATGATCGTCCATGGTGCCCAGGATGACCAGTTTCCCATGGACAAAAACTCCATCATTTCCCACAGCGATGCGATGCAGCGGGAAGGCGTGGAGTATGTGATCTGCGAATCAGCCGGTCAGGACGGCCACACGGATTTGCTGTTCAGCCCTGAGGGTACAGCCAATGCTGAGCTGATGGCGCAGATCAACGGGTTTTTAGAAAGAAGTATTGCCTGAAAGGGTGTAAAGAGAGATGGATTTGGTATTGATCCCGGCCTATGAGCCGGATGAAGCGCTGATTGGTCTGACCCAGCGTCTCCGTGCTGAGAATTTTTCGGTACTGGTGGTGGATGACGGCAGTGGTGCCGATTATGCGCATATTTTTGAAGCGGTGAAGGAATTTGCCACGGTGCTGACCCTGCCGCAAAATTCCGGAAAGGGTGCTGCCCTCAAGACGGGTATGAAGCATATTCAGGAGAATATGCCGGAGGTGGAGAATTTCATCACCTGCGATGCAGACGGTCAGCATTCTGTGGAAGATGTGTGCCGTGTGCGTGATCGGTTGCATAAGGGCGACCAGTTTGTGCTGACGGTGCGCAAGTGGAAGAAGGATATGCCACTGCGTTCCAAGGTGGGCAATAATTTGTCCCGCTTTGTGTACGCGCTGTTGTCCAACCGGTATCTTTCCGATAATCAATCCGGTTTGCGTGGCTTTGCCCGGGTGCATCTGGATTGGCTGGTGAAAGTGGAGAAGAACAACTACGATTACGAGATGAACATGCTCTACTACGCCGCCAAGAAAAATATCCGGGTCAGCACCTTGCCCATTGAGGCTATTTATATCGACAACAACCAGTCCTCCCACTTTAATCCCGTGGGGGATACGGTGCGGATTTACCGGAGCTTGTTCCAGCTGGCCATGGGCTCATTCATTGCCTTTGGTTTGGCAGAGGTGCTGGTGCTGATTGCGTCGCTGATTTTCGGCTACAGTCAACTGCTGGTTACCTTGCCTACGGTGGCGGCCACCTCCTGCATCGCCAATATTCTGCTGAGCCAGTTTGTGTTCTTCCGGAAAACCAGATGCTACGACCAGTTCAATACGGTGATCTACACAGTGCTTTGGTACGCGTTTTATACCTTTGGGTGTTTGCTTTTGATGTATGCGCTTCCCAATCTTCCTATGTGGGTTGCGTTCAATCTTGTGTACATAGTTGGAATCCCACTGCGGTTTTATCTGCAGAAATTTATCTTTATCGCATCCAGACCCAGAGATATTTAAAGGAAAGACAAACATTCCCACGGGAATGTTTGTCTTTTTGTTATTTACGCAGGGCGTCGGCCATGGCGGTGGAGAAACCGGCGGCGTCCATCTTCAGGATCTGCTTGATGGAGGCCACGGTGGTGTCCTCGTTGGCACAGCCGTGCATTTTTGTGATGATCTTCTTGGGACCAAGGAATACGGCGGCACCCTGAGAATTGAAGTCGAATTTTTTCCAGATGGCGTGGCAGATCTTCTCTGCCAGCTCCGGATCGTCGGCACCGATTTGACGGGCGATCTCCATAGCCACCTTGCCGGCGGCTTCGGTGCTTTTCAGCAGGACGTTGCCGGAGAATCCGTCGGCCACCACCACATCGGCGTAGCCGGAAACCAGATCACTGCCCTCCAGATTGCCAACGAAATTCAAGGGCAGTTCCTTGATTTTGTCGTAAGCCTGACGGGTCAGCTCGGTGCCCTTGCCTTCCTCACGACCGACACTCAAAAGTCCCACTCGGGGATTTTCAATGCCGCAGAAGCTTTGGGCCAGGATGGCGCCCATCTTAGCGAAACGGGCCAGGTCATTGGGCGTGCAGTCCAGGCTGGCACCGCAGTCTACTAAACAGACCAAATTTTCCACGCCGCAGGGCAGGGGACTGGCCAGCGCCGGGAATTTCAGCCCGGGCAGCAGTCCCAGACGGCAGATGGAGCCTACCAGCAATGCGCCGGTACTGCCTGCGCTGAGCATACCGCAGCAGTCCGCATCCTGTTTCAGCCGCCCGTAGGCCATGGCCATGGAGCTGTCGTCCATGCCACCGAAAATGCAGGTGGGGGGATCGTTGTTGGTGATGAATTTATCGGTGTCGATGACCTCGTAAGATGCAGGGCAGATGCCGGACTGATCCATCAAACGGCGGATCTCGGTGGCTTCGCCCACCAGAATGGGGAAAAAGTCCACGCCTTCCTTGATCGCCTTGGCGGTGCCAAGAATCACCGGCTGGATACCTGCGTCGGCACCGTAAATATCCACAACAATTTTGCGCATAAACTACCTCTTATTCCAGAGAAATGATAAAATCATAAACATCCTGCTTGCCATCAATGAAGCCGATGTCTGCCATGGGATAGGCACTGTGCAGGCGATTTTCCAGCTCGGCCACTTCGGCTTCGGTGGCTTCCTTGCCAGTAAAGACCACGATGATGTCCTTGGGGGAAGCTTCGGTGATGCGGGAAACCAGTGCCAGGGTCGTATCCACCTTGTTTTCGCCGCAGGCCAGGATGGTTTCCCGGTCAAGGCCGATGTAATTGCCCTTTACCACGTCGATACCGCCGATGTGGGTGTCCCGAATGGCGGTGGTCAGGTAGGCGGTGGTGACACAGCTCAAGCCGGATTCCATGTCGGAAAGTAGCTCCTCCACATCGTCGCACCAGGGATTGAACAGGGACAAGGCAGAGCAGCCCTCCACGATGGACTTGGCGGGCAGAACCCGTACGTCTGCGTCCTTGTAGATGTCCGCCGCCTGCTGTGCAGTGAGGACGACGTTGGAATTGTTGGGCAGGACAATGATATGCTCCGCATCAAACTTTTGGAAGGCTTCCAGGAATGCGTCCACGGAGGGATTGCAGGTCTGACCGCCGGAGATGATGGCGTTGGCACCGATTTCAGTGAAATACTCAGCAATGCCATCGCCGGGAGCCACCGCCACCACAGCGTATTTCAGATGCTCCTTTTTGGGCGCGGTCTGGGTTTCGCTGTGCTGAACGGACATGTTTTCAATCTTCAAAGTCAGGAATTCGCCAAACTTTCTGCCGTATTCCAGAACTTTTTCAGGGGTAAAGCTATGGATATGCACCTTGACGATGCTGTCGCTGCACACCACCACGATGGAATCGCCCAGCTCCTCCAGAGGCTTGATAAATGCCTCCCGGTCGAAATTGGCAATGTCGGTTTTTGCGTGCATCAGCTGCAGAATGAATTCGGTGCAGTAGCCGTATTCCAGCTGGCTGTCCGGCCCGAAGGTGCCTGCTATGGCAGCAGAAGCCATGGTGTCGGCAAAGTCGGGAGTGTCCTCGATGGACTCGCCGCACAGATGTGCATACATACCCTCCACAAAGCAGACCAGACCTGCACCGCCGCTGTCCACCACGCCGGATTCCTTGAGGATGGGGAGCAGCTCGGGGGTTTTTGCCAGAGATGCCTTCATCTGATTCAGCAGAGCAGCGAAGCCCTCCTGAAAATCGGTGTATTGATTGTCATTGGCAGCCAAAAATTCCGCCGCTTCCCGAATCACCGTCAGGATGGTGCCCTCGGTGGGGGTCAGGATGGAGCCATAGGCATCTTCCTTGGCGCAGGAGAAGGCATAGGCAAAGTCAGCGAAGCTGACCTTTTGCAACTCCGCAAAGCCACGGTACAGACCGTGGACAAACTGGGAAAAAATCACGCCGGAATTGCCCCGGGCAGACAGAAGTGCCGCATGGGACAGGGCTCCCATGTACTGACCCACATTGTCGGTGCTGGGGACACCCCGCAGACCGCCACCGAAGGTTTGGGTCATGTTGGTGCCGGTGTCGCCGTCAGGCACGGGGAAAACATTCAGGTCGTTGATGGTGTTGATATTCTTTTTCAGGTTGCGGTAGCCACTCTCAAAAAGCTCATGGAGGGCAATACCGTCCAAATACTGTTGCTGCATCATTACTCGTTTCCTTCGATCATAACTTCCTTGCCGTAGCAGAAGGAGGCAACCATGCCGGGGCCGACGGAGGCGCCGACGATGGGGCCAATGTTGCCGAAAATCACATTTTTAAAGGGCGCGCGGCTGAGAATCTCATCCCGCAGGGCCTCTGCCTCTGCCAGGGAATCGGTGTGGGCGATGTAAAGGGTGTCGTAGTTGCCGTCGGCCATGTCGATCAGGGTATCGGCTACGGAGCTGCGAGCGGCGGGAACGCCCTTAGCCTTCTTGGCACCGTAGTTCTGACCCTTCCGGTCGGAGATAATGATGGGCTTGACACCAAACAGATTGCCGAAGAATGCCTTGGAGGCCTTCACACGGCCGGAACGAGCCAGATATGCCAAAGTGTTGCAGTAGCCTACCATGTTGTAGCACAGACGGGTCTGCTCAATGTGCTTGGCGGTTTCCTCAGCGCTCTTGCCCGCATCACGCATCTGGGATGCGGTGATCAGCATGGCACCCTGAGCCATGGAGCTGTTCAGGGAATCCACGCAGTAGATGCCTGCGTCGGGATACCGTTCCTTCAGC
Organism: Faecousia sp.; assembly: GCA_045654265.1. Lineage (GTDB taxonomy): Bacteria > Bacillota > Clostridia > Oscillospirales > Oscillospiraceae > Faecousia. Next base: position 4,004 of record JAZONA010000036.1, on the reverse strand, counting down.
TCCTGAGCCACCACGCAGGCAACGTCGATGGACTTACTCAGAGCAGAGGAGCAGGAAATGTACACAACGTCCTTGCCAGCTTCGATGGCCTCGGTGAACTTCTGGGCACACAGCTCCTTGGGGATCTGGGTGGTGAAGATGCGCTTGCCGCCACGGATGATGTCATAAAACTCTTTGACAGAGTGATTTTCCCAGTCCAAAGAGGCGGGGAAGGTATCCTCGTCGATCATATAGCACATGGGAATGTACTCCAAATTGTACTGCTGCCGCAGGTCAATGGGCAGGTCGCAGGTGGAGTCGCCGAAAATTACAAAGTCTTTCATGTTCTTTCCTCCCTAGAAACAATATTGGACTATACCAATACGTTTTTATATAGTACCACAAAGACCTTGCTTTTTCAACAAAAAATTCATTTTTTCAATAAAATAGGATGACAATTGACAATCTTTGTGCTATACTACATAATGCGATAATCTGTGCGGAGGGATTGACTTTGCTGGAATATATTTTGATTGGCGTGGCAGTATTGCTGCTGGGCGGCTTGGTGGGTATGTTTATTTACACCTGGCCTCTGTCTAAAAAAGTATATGAGAATCATCTGGTGCGTACCTCGGAGGATGCCTGGGGCCGTGCCTGCTCCGCTCCCGAAAACGAGGAGCAGATGCAGATGTGGAACGACGGCATCGCCTGGGCGGAAGAAAATAAGGCCGCACGCCGGGAAGTGGAGATCGAAAACGAAGGTTTCCGGCTGTTCGGTGAGTATTTTGACTTCGGCAGCGACAAGTGCGCCATCATTCTGCCCGGTCGTTGCGAGTGCCTGATGTATTCTTACTATTTCGGTGCGCCCTATCAGAAGGCAGGCTACAACGTGCTGGTCATTGACAGCCGTTGTCATGGCAAAAGCGAGGGCAAATACAGCACTGCCGGCGTGAAGGAAAGCAGTGATGTGCTGGAATGGGCCAAGCTGGTTCACAGCTTCGGCAATCGGGAAATTTGCCTGCATGGTATTTGCATCGGTACCTCCGCAGGTCTGTTTGCCATGAACAAGCCGGAATGTCCCGACTATATCACCACCTTGGTCACCGAGGGCTGCTACGTTTCCCTCCGGGAAACCTTCAAGCGGCACATGATGGCCATGAACCGTCCCATTTTCCCGGTGTTGGATATGGTGATGCTGCGGCTGAATATGGCTACCGGTATCAATATTTACCGGGACACCCCCATTCGTGCCATGAAGAAGCTGGCGAAAAACAAGCGGGTGCTGTTTTTGTACGGCAAGGAGGATATTTTCTCCATCCCCGTCAAGAGTCAGAAGCTGTTTGACGCCTGCGCTGCAGAGGATAAGAAGCTGGTTTGGTTCGACCACGGCGGACATTCTCACCTGCGCATCAACAACGTGACTGCTTACGATGATGCCATCGCAGCGTATCTGGAGGGCAAATGAGCAGAACGAAGTACGCGGTTTTTACCATGGATGTGGAGGCGTTTTACGATGCCAAGTGCATTCGGGAGCTGGGCGTGCAGACGGATGTATCGCTGCTGGACGGATTGGATGAGTATATGTCTATCCTGGAAAAGCACGGCATTAAAAGCACCCTGTTCACCGTAGGTAGATTGGCACCGAAGATCGCCGATAAGCTGAAGGGCTACCTTGCTCAGGGCCATCGGCTGGCGCTGCACAATTATGAGCATATTGAGCCTCTGGACATCAGCCCGGAACTCTTTCGCAAGCAGGTGAAGCGGGCGAAGCAACATCTGGGCAAGATCTTTGACACGGAGATCCAGGGCTTCCGGGCCCCCTGCTTCAGCATGGACACGGAGCGGTTGGAGATTATCCGGGAGCTGGGCTTCCGCTACGATTCCAGCCATATCGGCATGGTGCGGGATACGGTGAGCATGGACAGCTTTCAGAAGCTTCGGGATGGCATCTTCCACGAGGACGGCTTCTACGAATTCGAGCTGAACAAGCAGAAAATGCTGGGAATTCCGTTCCCCATTTCCGGTGGCGGATATGTGCGGATGTGCCCTTGGGATGTGGTGCGGTCGCTGATCCGCAAGCATATCCACACCTGCGATTATTATGTTTTTTATCTGCATCCCTTTGAGATGACCCGGCAGAAGGTGCCGGTGTACCGCAAATTGCGCCCCTGGGATCAGATTTATCTCAGCGCCGGTCTGAAGAACTACCGGGAAAAGGTGGAGCAGATTATTCTCATGCTCAAGGAGGCAGGCTTCCAGTTTGTCACCTTCGAGGAGCTCACCGAAATTATGAATAGAGATCGGGCGTCCAACCCGGCGTAAAACGGCTGTTTTTTGTGAAAACAGCCGTTTTATTTTTGCTGTTCTTTTGTAGGTGGGGGTATTTGGGCGATATTCATAAAAGTTCTGTGCTGGGAGGACGTTAAGGGCGGAACTTTTCTATATGTAGATATATGGACAAAATGTAAAGGATTTGTTATAATCACAAGAACAAATGCGTTTCAGGGAAAGACTCTGGGCGTAGAAAAAATAAGGAGGAAATTATGAGAAATCTTATCCGCAGAACTCTCGGATTGGTACTGGCTCTGGCGATCATCGCCGGCTTCATGCTGGTTCCGTCCCCGGCAAAAGTTGAGGCTGCTGGCTCTGCCGCTGTCCTGACCAATGCCAAAACCGACATCCAGAATGGTGTGACCCTCCATTGCTGGAACTGGTCCTACAATGCAATTGTTCAGAATCTTCCCAGAATTGCCGCTCAGGGTTATACCGCCATTCAGGTATCTCCTGTCCAGAAGGCCAAGCAGCCCACCATGGGCAGCCCCGGCAACGACTGGTGGGTGGCCTATCAGCCGGCGGATTTCGCCATCGATAACACCGGCGTAAACTTCCTGGGCACTAAGGCCGACTTTATGAATATGTGTGAGGCTGCCCACGAGTATGGCATTTACGTCATCGTGGACGTGGTTGCCAACCACATGGCTCAGCTGTACGGCACTCAGCGTTCTCCCGAAATCATTGCGGATATTCTCAACGATAACTCCTGCTGGCATAATAAGAATGAGAGCATCGGCTCCAATTATTCCAGCCGTGAGCGGATCACCCAGTACGACCTGGACTCCGTTCTCGACCTGAATACCAAGAGCAAGAAGGTGCAGAACTACGTTCTGAACTACCTGAAGGAACTGATCGATGCCGGCGCTGACGGTTTCCGTTTCGATGCCGTCAAGCACATCGAAACTCCCGATGACCCCTCTAACATCCGCAGCGACTTCTGGCCCACCGTCATCTACGGCGCTGAGGATTACGCCGAGAGCAAGGGCTTGAACTTGTACTGCTACGGCGAGCTGCTGGATCACCCCGATGAGTCCGGCACCCTGCCCGACAGCGCTTACACCAAGTACTTCAGCATCACCGACAACTCCTGGGGCAACACGGTTCGCTCCAATGTTGTGTGCGGCGGCAACGCCAGCGCTTTTAGCTCCGGCTACCACAAGAACGTGGCTGCCAACCAGCTGGTTCTGTGGGCAGAATCCCACGATACCAACACCAACAATTCCTCCAGCGGCGTGTCCGTGGCCAACATCAACAAGACTTGGGCCCTGGTCGCTTCCCGTGCAGATGCCATGAGCCTGTATCTGGCCCGTATGGAAGGCTTCAAGCCGCCTTACGGTCTGGGCGTTGCCTATGACATCGGTTGGCATGAGGCATCCGTGGCCGCTGTCAACAAGTTCCACACTGCCTTCGTGGGTCAGAGCGAGTATCTGGCCAACTCCGGTAGTATTGCCTATGTGGAGCGTGGCACTTCCGGTGTCGTGCTGGTCAATGTGGGCGGCAACGGCACTTCCGTCAATGTCCCCGCCAATAGGATGAAGTCCGGCACCTACAAGGATCAGATCACCGGCAACACCTTCACCGTTTCCGGCGGCAAGATCAAGGGTACCATCGGCTCCACCGGTATCGCCGTTGTGTACAATGTGGCCTCTTGCAGCCACTCCAGCCACTACATCGCAGGTATCTGCGCCAAC
>JAZONA010000035.1:0-10746 GCA_045654265.1 Faecousia sp. | reverse complement strand
TATAAAAATGAGGGTCGTAAGACCCTCATTTTTTAATGACAACATCGTGATGATGAATGATGAAATTGGTATTTTTCTGCAATAAATTCCTCAGGTTCGATTTCTATTGTTACATAGTGTATGCCATGCTTTTGGAATATTTTCTTTGCTGCACAGATTGCATGCTCAGAATCACAGTTCGTTGCTATAATTGCGGTTGCAATATGGTTTTCACCGTCCAGGCTCCATACATGAATGTCGTGGATTTTGCGTATTTGCGTTTCATTGGTGAGGTCATTTATGAGTGCGTCGATAGAAACTTCAGGTGGTACCTTTTCTAAAAGCGGTATTAGGATTTTTTTGAGATTTGCCATGGCGGTAATCGTAATGAATAATGCTACCGCTATGGAAAGAATTGGATCTAAAAGTGCAAAATTTGTATAACGCATGATAATTGCACCGATCAGCAGGACAACCCAGCCTAATACATCTTCCAGTAGGTGGAGATTTACAGCTCGCTGATTTGCAGAGTGCGCATTTTTGGTTAATAATGTTGCACCCAAATTGACAACAACGCCGATGATTGCGAATAGGATCATTCCTCTGTAATCAATTGTGGCAGGGAATATGATCCGCATAACTGCTCGATATATTACCATAATGGAACCCAATAGCAGTATAAATGTGGTAAATAACCCGCCTAAAACAGAAAGCCGACCATATCCAAAGGTGTAGGAACTATCGGCGTTGCGCCGGCTTTTCCGTTCTAGCAGGATGGATATGCCAATGGATATACTATCTGCCAGATCGTGGATGGCGTCGGATGCGATGGCTACACTTCCTGTGATGATTCCACCAATTAATTCAAAAAGTGCAAAGGCAAGGTTCAGGATAAACGCAATAAACATATTTTTCATAATTACCCCCGTTGACATGAAGATGCTGTCGTTATACAATGTATTCACAACTGTACAAAGTGTTCGGTAATATTGTAAATAGATTTCGTTTACTTAGCAAGAAACAGATTCTTGAATAAGTCTGATACGGAACAAAAAGGAGTAAATTGTATGGATAGAAGACAGAGAAAAAGCCGTGAAGCGATATTTTGCGCATTTACAGAGTTATTGGAGCGGCATCCTATTCATCAGATCACCGTTGAGCAGATCATTCAACGTGCAGACGTAGGTCGTGCTACATTTTATGCCCATTTTGAGACAAAAGATACATTGCTCAAAGAGTTGAACCGTGAATTATTTTGCCATATTTTTGATGAGATAGATGGAAATAGTCACCGGCATATTTTCACATGTGATACGGCATCCTCGCCTTTCTTGCATTTGTTTCAGCACTTGCAAAATAATGATCATCAGATTTTGCGGCTGTTGAGTTGTCCCAATAATGAGCTTTTTAGAGAAGCTTTTCAGACTGAGTTGATGGGATTGATCCGTCGCAAGTATACGATGTTCAGCAAGGGAAAGGCGGAGGAATTACCGGATGAGTTATGGATCAGGCATGTATCTGTAACTTTTGTGGAAATGGTGAATTGGTGGCTTTCCGGTGGTAAAAAGGAAACGCCAGAGCAAATTTATCGGTATTTTCTGTTGGTGCTGCATGTAATAGATGAAATGGATTCACCTGCAAATGATGATAATAGAATATATTTCTAAGGAAGAAACTTGACAAAAATGTAAGATTATGTTATCATAATTACGTTGTGGGGGAGTAGCATACGCAATCTTGCGCAGCAAGTCAACAATCGCGATCGAAAGATCTGGCTTGCTTTAAAATGCGAGACTCACGCAGGCGGATACTGTGCTTGCGTGCTGTCTTTTATAAGAACATCACCGAGCTGGGCATTCGCCTAGCTCGATTTTTTTATTTAGAAAAGGAGATTGTGAAATGAGCTTACCCGTAATTCTTGTATTGTATGTTCTGTCAGGTGCCGCATTGGTGTTTTTCTCCATCAAGTGCGCAGACTATGTGGATCTTCTGGATAAGAAGACCAATATGTCCGGTGCGTTCATCGGCGGCGTCATCTTGGCGGCGGTTACTTCGCTGCCGGAGCTGGTTACCAGTATTTCTTCCATTTATGTGGTGAAAAACCCCGAGCTAATCATCGGAAATGTGCTGGGAAGTAACATTTTTAACCTGTGCATTTTCGGTAGCATGACTGCGCTGTCTGTGAAGGCTTTTGCCAAGACCAATATCGGTAAGTCCCATTTAGTTACGATTCTTTGCACGGTAGCAGCCAATATTTTGGTGGGCGTGACTTTGATTACCGGTTGGGGACGCATCCCGGTAATCAATGTGAATGCGGCTTCTCTGATCATTCTGGTGATCTACTTCGTCTCTTTGAAGTTCCTGTCCAGCGATGATGCCGAGAACGACGAGGAGGATACTTCTCCGCTGACTGTCAAGCAGATTGTGGTGCGGTTTGCGCTGATGGCCATGGGCCTGGTGGCTATGAGCATTGTGGTTACCTTCTTCACAGATAAGATTCAGGAAAAGTTGAATCTGGGTGCCTCCATTGCCGGCGCACTGTTCCTGGGCATTGTTACCTCTCTGCCTGAGCTGACTTCCAGTATTGCGCTGGTTCGTCATAAGAACTTCAATGCTATGGTGGGCAATGTTGTGGGCAGTAATATGTTCAACTTTACCATCTTCAGCATTGCGGATTTCATTGCCGGTAAGGTAAAGGTTTATCCTGAATTTGGCGAGATTACCATGGCAAAGGTATTGGGTGATGACTCCATGCAGATGATCTTATTTGGCTTGGTGTCTACCACATTTGTGGCTGTGTCCATCCTTCTGCAGAGCAAATGCAAGCAAAAGAATCCTCTGGCCGGCGGCAAGCTAGGCATCTATGTGATTCTGGGTCTGGGCGTTGTTGCTTCTTATCTGATCTCCAATTTTATCTAACATTTAAAGCCCTGCGGTAAGTACCGCAGGGCTTTGGTATGTGTTAATCGATTACTAAATTTCCCATTGATTTTTCGCCGATGACAGCTTCACCCAATTGATTTGCCCATTTTTCCGTAAAGAAGGAAAAGTAAGAAATCTGTTTGGTTTTTCGCTTTTTGCTCAGGGTAGGGGAAAAGCCCCACAGTGTAGAGGGAATGCCCATTGCGAATAAGTATGCCGGTCCAAGAATTAATGACTGGATCGTATGACCGTACTCATGAACCAGTAGTCGATTAGAAAGGTCGGCCTTGCTATATTCATCTTTGAGTTTATCATAAAAGTATGGATTGTCTGTGATAAATATGAACATTCCTAATGAAATGCTGGAAGGATTCTTCCATGTGGTGATAAGGGCACCGTGATAAAATCTGTGTTCATCCTTTAGATGACAGAGAAATACAAGTCCGCCTAAGACCGTTTGGAGAATTCCCCAAGTGCATTGGCAGAAACAGTATAAAATTGTTTTCAGCATAAGGGTTGATCCTTTGATATACATTTTCTGTGTCCGCAAGAATCATATCACAGCTGCAGAGATACTGCAAGGATATATTGACATACGGGCTATTTTCCGCTACAATATCTGCGTTATGCATCCGTAGCTCAGCAGGATAGAGCGGCCGCCTCCTAAGCGGCAGGTCGGAGGTTCGAATCCTCTCGGGTGTGCCATGAAAAAGCCGTTGACACCTGTCAACGGCTTTTTCAATGATATCTAATAGCACAATGTTGACCATTGCTGCATATACTGTCCGAAGTGAGTTGGATAGGAGGTGCGGTGATGGCGGCGAAGCAGGATCCCGAACGGGATGTAGACGATCTGATCTTTGAAGGGGAGCAGTGGTATCCCAGCAGTCGGTGATTTTTTATAATATTTCGATTTTCCTCTTTACACATGGCGTTTTTTCGGCTATAATAACTCGGAATGTTTATAAAACAATGGAGAAATTGCCATGAATATTGAATTTGACAGCTACAAGCAAAAGCTGAATGAGTGCAAGCCTGCCCTGGATGGTTTGGCAGATTCTTTGAATCTGGAGGGCCTTCGCAATGAGCTGGAACGTCTGCATGCTATGCAGGAGGCTCCCGGTTTTTGGGATGACCCGGAAAAGAGCCAGAAGATCGTGGTCAAGACCCGCCAGACTGAGAATAAGATCGAGCGCTACGAGAAGATGACTGCCGCTTGGGGGGACTTGGTGACCATCTGCGGAATGGCTGCTGAGGAGGACGACGATTCCATGTTGGATGAGCTGAAGGAAGGCTATCAGGCTTTGGTTACTGAGATGGAGTCCTGCCGCCTGGAAACCCTGCTCACCGGCAAGTACGACAAGAACAATGCCATGATGAGCTTCCAGGCCGGTGCCGGTGGCACCGAGGCCCAGGACTGGTGTCAGATGCTCTACCGTATGTACACCCGTTGGGCGGAGCGTAGCGGCTTTACCTACAAGATTATGGACTATCAGGAAGGCGAAGAAGCCGGTCTGAAGTCTGCATCCATTATGATCGAAGGCGAGAATGCCTACGGCTTCCTGAAGGGTGAGAGTGGCGTGCATCGTCTGGTGCGTGTTTCTCCTTTCGATGCCAACGCCCGTCGTCAGACCTCTTTCTCTGCCATTGAAGTTATCCCTGAAATTGAGGACGATTCCGAGGACTTCGAGATCCGTCCCGAGGATTACGAAATGCAGGTGTTCCGTTCCTCTGGTGCCGGTGGTCAGCACATCAACAAGACTTCCTCTGCGGTTCGTCTGATCCATAAGTCCGGTATTGTGGTTTCCTGCCAGACCGAGCGTAGCCAGTTCCAGAACAAGGAAACCTGTCTGCGTATGCTGCGTAGCAAGCTGGTTGAGATCCGTGAGCGTGAGCATCTGGCCACCATCGCCGACATCAAGGGCGTGCAGCAGAAGATCGAGTGGGGCAGCCAGATTCGTAACTACGTGTTCATGCCCTACACTTTGGTGAAGGATACCCGCACCGGCTGCGAAACCTCCAACGTCAACGCAGTCATGGACGGCGCCCTGGATCCCTTTATTGAAAGCTACCTGAATTGCCTTGCTACCGGCAATTGGGTGCAGAAATAATCAAAAAAAGCCATTTTAGCACTTGCAATCCGGAAAAGTGTATGCTATAATAATCCGGCTATATGTAAAGTTCTCCCGTTTGGGAGTGTTATCATGCTCGCCAATGTAGGCGGAGGGAGGTAAAGTTATGAAAGCTATGGAAATTCTGACCCTGGTTTTGACCATTCTGGAGGTTCTGGCCAGCGTCGCTCTGATCGTGGTGGTTCTGCTGCAGTCCGGTAAGGAAGCTGGTCTGTCCGGCGCTATCTCCGGCAATGCCGATACCTACATGGGCAAGAACAAGACTAGCAGCCTGGATAAGCTGCTGGCTTCCAGCACCAAGTGGATCGCTCTGGCTTGGATCCTGCTGGCTCTGGGTCTGACCATCGTCAGCGTCCTGTAATCAAACCAAACGAAGACCACGGAATTTTCCGTGGTCTTTTTTTGTGGACAATCTGGGGTAGTTGTGGTAAACTAAGTGAAACACTCGGGAGGCTTGCTATGGATATTGAGACCATATGTAGAAATATCGGACTACAGAATGAAATCACAGCCCAGGTGTTGGCTTTTGCGGCAGAGTATCCGTTTTCTCATATCCAATCTCAGTTGTCATTGATGTGCGATTTTGTAGATGGCCATTTGGGCTATCAGCAAGTGGTGGATGCTATCGGTGATGATCCAGATGGTATTAAGCTCCTATCTTGCCAACTTTACTGCGCTTGTGATGTTTATGCGAAGTATCAGAAAAAGGGAATCCCAGATGAGATTTTCTTTGACACAATGCGTTGCTATGTGCGTTTTATCAAGGAATGCATTGTATATCGGGGCAGACCCATGTTTGACCGAGGATGGTGGACGTGGAAACAGATTAGCCTCAGAGTTTTCCGTCTTGGCGCGCTGGAATTTGAACTTCATCCGGATGGGAATGTGGCGATGCATATTCCGGGAGGGACGGACTTTTCGCCTGAACGGGTTGATGAAGCACTGGCAATAGTCGAGCGCTTTATCAACCGATATTTTCCACAGTATAAAAATGCACCATTTACCTGTAATTCATGGCTGTTGTCCCCAGCCTTAACGTCCTTATTGCCTGAGGATTCCAATATTCGTAGTTTTCAGAACCGTTTTTGTGTAAAAACGGTAGATCCGGATGCCCGGGATTATATTTCCTGGCTGTTCCAAGTTTTGCCGGATACGTCTATAGAGTGTCTGCCGGAGCGAACAGGACTTCAACGCCGTGTTAAACAGTTTGTGCTCGCCGGTGGAAAAATCGGCAATGGCTTTGGCGTACTGAAATAAGAAGGAGAATGAATATGAATGTAAACAAGCTGGCAGGGCTGAAGCCTGCTGCGGTGTTCCGTTATTTTGAAGAAATTAGCAGCATTCCTCACGGAAGTGGCAATACCAAGGCTATTAGCGATTATCTGGTGGCTTTTGCTAAGTCCCATGGTCTGCGTTATGAGCAGGATGAGCTGAACAATGTGATTATTTATCAGGCCGGCACCTGCGGTTATGAAGATCATGCGCCTGTGATCCTGCAAGGTCACATGGACATGGTCTGCGAGCAGGATGCGGACTGTATGCTTGATATGGCAGTTGACGGGTTGGATTTGACTCATGATGGTCAGTGGGTGTTTGCAAAGGGAACCACTCTCGGCGGTGACGATGGTATCGCTGTTGCATTTGCTTTGGCCTTGATGGATGATGCGAATATTCCGCATCCGCCACTGGAAGTTGTCATCACTGTGGATGAGGAAACCGGCATGGAAGGTGCTACCGGCATCGATCTTTCCAATCTTCAGGGGCGCACTCTTATCAATATTGACTCCGAGGAGGAGGGGATCTTTACCGTTTCTTGTGCCGGCGGTGCCCGAGGCACCATCCATCTGCCGGTTCAGCGCAGAGCGGTTTATGGTCCCTGCGTGCGGCTGACGGTGGAGGGCCTGCAGGGTGGTCACTCCGGTGTGGAGATTCATAAAAATCGTGCCAATGCCAACAAGGTCATGGGCGAATTTCTCCGCCGGGTGCAGGAGCTGATGCCTTTGTGCCTGACCAAGCTCTCCGGTGGCAGTAAGGATAATGTGATTACCAATAGTTGCTCCGTTACACTGGTTGCCATGGGTACCCATCTGGAGCGGATCAACGACATTGCCGAGGCGCTGCAGGCAGAGATCCGGGAGAAGTACGATGAACCCACTGCTATCATCTGTGGTGACGATGTGGATGCGCTGGGCGGTAATGCTTTGTCTACCGAGTGCAGTGCCCAGGTGATCAAGTTGCTGTGCGAAGTCCCCAACGGCGTGCAGGTATGGAGCCAGGATATTCCCGGACTGGTGCAGACCAGTTTAAATCTGGGTGTTGCTCAGCTGGAGCAGGAACTGCGGCTGACCTTTGCGGTGCGCAGCAGCGTGAATCAGGAAAAGCTGGATTTGCTGGGGAAACTTCGTGCCATTGCGGAAGAATTTGGCGGCACTTACAGCGAAACCGGTAATTATCCTGCCTGGGAATATCGGAAGGATTCCAATCTCCGGGATACCATGGTGCAGGTTTATACCAGAATGTTTGCGCAAGAACCGGAGGTGGTTGCCATCCATGCCGGTTTGGGGTGCGGTATCCTCAGCGATAAGCTGCCGGGACTGGATTGCGTGTCCATCGGACCGGATATGCAGGATATCCACACTAGCCGTGAGCGTCTGAATATTGCCTCCACGGAGCGGACATGGAATTTCCTTCTGGAAGTTTTGAAAGCACTTTAAGAAAATGACCCACATTTGTGGGTCATTTTTTGCGCAGTAGACTTGCAAACCAGAGAAAATCAGTCTTTTTGATGATGCGTAGCAATACCAATGCGGAAAATAGTAAAGTAGCGAATGTGATTGCTCGCATGAGAGAATTGGGAACATAGCTTGCTGCCCAAACGGCGCCAATGGCTGAAAGTAGGGTAGTAATCGGAATCCGTAAAGGGATTTTGATTTGCGTGATCTTTAGCAAACGTCTCAAACTCAGAGCAAAGTTTATTGCATGGGTAACCAAAAAGCTGAAAAAGTATCCTTCAATGCCGTATTTCGGCAAAAGAAGAAACAGCAACGCAACGTCCATGGAGGAGGTCATGATATTGTAGCGCACACTGATCTTTTGCTGTCCTAACCCTTTGATCATGGCATCGACGATAATGTCGCAATATAGCATCACAGCCAGGACAGAAAACCAGCGCAGATAGGCACCTGCATCGGCGCTGCTATACAGCCGCAGGCACAGATCGTCACTGCATAGCCAGAGAATGCCGCTACATAGGGTGCCGTAGAGCAATGCAATATGCAGGCTCCGCCGCACAAGATACCGGATACGGTGTGGATTTTCTGCGGCGTTGCACCGGGCAAGCTCCGGGATTAAAAGTTCCGTCAAGCCAAAGAGAATAGCCGCCGGGAACATAAGTACGGGAAATACCATGCCGCATACGGTGCCAAACAGCGCCAGAGGATTTTCTGCACCGGGATACAGCGCTAAACGTTTTGGAACCATGAGGTTTTCTGTGGTGGAAATGCCGGCTTTCAGATCGTCTGCCAAGGCCAATGGTACAGCGGCTGAGGTAAGGCGCTTGCGAATAGGAATACGGGGAGAACAGAGAGGTTGCTCACGGTATCGCAAAAAAGTAAGACACAGCAAAGTCAGGCAAGCACCGATGGAGCTTCCTAAAATCACCGCCTCGCAGCTTTTTTGCGGATCATTCTCAGCCCAGAAGGTCAAAAGAGCTACGGTAGCGGCCATTGCGCAAAATTGCTCGGCTACCTCCACAGCAGCGAGAGTGCCGATGCGATTGGCGGCGGTGAAGTAGCCGGTCATGACTCCAGTCAGACAGCACACCGGCAAAAATCCGGCATACAGCCGCAAAGAATCCACTGCCTCGGGGTGATCGATCCAGTTTTCAGCCAGCCATGGTGCGGAAAGATACAGCATGACTCCTACAGCGCTGCTAAACAAAATACTGTACAAAACCGATCCGGAAAGCACCCATACCACATGCCCGGGGCGTTTTTTGCCTAGTTCTTCAGCTGTGAGGTACATGGTTGCGGTGCGGATTCCACCGATGCCGGCGGTCATGGCCATGGCACCCACGGACAGCACAAGCTGCAGTAGTCCAATGCCGGCTGCACCGATGCGCCTGGACAGGAACACCTGAAACCCGGTTGAAACCATGCGAAGCAGAAGGTTGACGCCGGTCAGCAATAAGGCACTATAAAATATCGGCATCCTGCGGCGCAAAAAATCACCCCCTTGTCCACAGCCTATGCGGACAAGGGGGTGGATATGTTTAGGTGAATTCTTTGCAAAACATGGTCAGGGGACATTCGCAGCATTTTGGGTTTCTGGCGGTGCAGCAATCTCTGCCGAACAGCACGATCCGGTGGCAAAAATCGGAGCTTTCTTCCGGAGGCAGGACGGCACGAAGCTGCTTTTCTACCTTTTCCGGTTCTTTGCCCTGGGAAAGTCCCAATCTGCCGCAGATACGGATACAGTGGGTATCGCAAACCACGCTGCCGGGCGCACCGTAAAGGTCACCAAGGAGCAAATTGGCGGTCTTGCGTCCCACGCCGGGCAGGCGGAGCAGATCTTCCATGGTACCGGGTACCTTTCCGCCATAGTCGCTGAGAAGCATCTGGCAGGCCAGAACAATGTCTCGCGCCTTGTGCTTGTAAAAGCCGCAGGAGTGGACATGGCGCTCTACATCGGCAATGTCCGCAGATGCCATGGCTTTCAAAGTGGGGTATGCGGCGAACAGCGCCGGGGTTACCAGATTTACCCGAGCATCGGTGCATTGGGCAGACAGCCGCACGGCGATCATCAGCTCATAATCCTTGCTGTAATGCAGGGCACAAGGAGCTACCGGGTAACGGGCTTTCAGTATTTCTATAATGGAATTGACTTTTTCCACCATGTCATCACCTCCGTTTTCGCTATTTTATCACAAAAACAGACAGATGAAAAGACCCAAATACCGGTTATTCCTCCGGGAATTCTGCGGTTAATGCGGAAATCTCGTAGGCGGTTCGCTGCTGCGGGCCGTCGTCGGTGAGTTTGGTATAGCTGCGGCTTTGGAGTCTGCCGCTGATGCGAATGACATCACGGGTGCGGCACAGCGCTACCTGCTGAGCGGTGCGGCCCCAGAGAATGCATGGCAGATAATCCGCTCGATGAAAAGCCCGGGGGACAGCCAGCATGACATCACAAATTTCCCGGCCCAATGGGGTGCGGCGATATGTTGGCTCACGGCACAAAGGGCCTTCCAAAATCACTTCGTTGATGGGCTCACCGTCCTCTGCAAGGACTGAGGATGCAAAGACGAAAATCAACAGACGCCGGATACCGTCAGTGCGGATATTGTGAGAGCGAATTTGTCCGGTGACGGTGAGCATTTCGCCGCCGGATAGATTCATTTCATTGAGAATATTTCTCTCCACGATTACCGGAAGACAGTCCACAGTGCCGGACAGCCGTGGCACATCCAGTAAAAAACGGAAAAATTGCCGCCCGTGATTTTCATGGGAAAATTCCGGCAGACTGTGCAGCTCCCCCCGGAGGGTAATGATGTTGGTTGTATGTTCCAATAGTACCACCTCAATTCAGATGTATGGAACATCCTATGGGGCTCCGGGCAAAATAAGAACCCCGGCGGTTAAGCCGGGGTGTTGTGATCAGCGCTTCTTCTTTGCCGGGGGACGTTTCCCCTTAGGGGGCAGTTTGGGTGGGGGAGCGG
>JAZONA010000034.1:0-8525 GCA_045654265.1 Faecousia sp. | reverse complement strand
CATTTATGTGGCTGCAGTGTACGAATCCAATGGCGTGCGCTACTGCACCGGCGTGCTGCCCTATAGTGTGAGCGCATTCTGTGCAGCCATGGCGGACAGCTCCGCTCTGGCAAGAGCAATCGCTGTTTACGGCAGCTACGCCAAGGCATACTTTGGCTAAGGAGGGAAGACATGAAGAAAACATATTCCAAACCGGATATTGCCTTCGAGAGCTTCTCTCTGAGCACCTCCATCGCAGGCAATTGCGAGGTCAAAACCGATACCAAAGGTGGCGGCGAGTGTGCCTATCCAATGGATGGTTTGGGCGTCTTATTCGTGGTAGGAATGAATGTGTGCGATTTGCCGATCACGGATGAGCAGAGCTTAAACTATAATGGCTTTTGCTATCATGTCCCTATGGAGAATAGTAGCCTCTTCAATTCTTAAATATAAGCGGCGTAGCCTTCGGGCTACGCCGCTTAACTATACTTTCAAATAAAATACAGTGCGTAATCTATTTGACTACGCACTGTAAGTTATTTATATCCAATCTGCAATATCCAGAATCAAATTTTCCGTATCCTGCCAACCAAGGCAGGGATCGGTAATGGATTTGCCATATATGCCTTCACCAATCTTTTGGCAACCGGGTTCGAGATAGGATTCGATCATAAAGCCCTTGACCATGGAACGGATATGCGCAGAATGACGGCAGGAGTGGAGAACTTCCTTGCAAATCCGGGGCTGCTCTGCAAAACGTTTACCGGAATTGGCATGGTTGGCGTCCACAATCAGCGCCATATTGGCAAGACCCTTGGCGCTGTAGGCGTTATAAAGCAATTCCAGTTCCTCAAAATGATAATTGGGAATGGATTCGCCGTGACGATTCACATAGCCACGAAAAATGGCATGGGCCAGGGGATTGCCGGTGGTTTCCACCTCCCAGCCACGATAAATAAAGGTGTGGCTGTGCTGAGCAGCCATAATGGAATTGAGCATAACGGAAATGTCGCCGCTGGTGGGATTTTTCATGCCCACGGGTACTGCAATACCACTGGCTGTGAGCCGATGCTCTTGATTCTCCACACTCCGTGCGCCCACGGCAACATAGGCCAGTAGATCGGAAAGATAGCGGTAATTATCCGGGTAGAGCATTTCGTCGGCGGTGGAAAGCCCGGTGTTGGCAAGTACATTGGTGTGCAGCCGACGGATGGCCACAACGCCCTCCAGCATATCACTATGGCGCTCCGGATCCGGCTGATGGAGCAGGCCTTTGTAGCCGTCTCCGGTGGTTCTGGGCTTGTTGGTATATACACGGGGGATCAAAATCAGTCGGTCTGCGACCTTTTCCTGCAAAGCAGCTAATTTTTCGCAATATTCCAGCACGGCATCTTCCCGATCTGCTGAACAAGGGCCAACGATCAATACCAATTTATCATTTTTGCCGCTAAAGGCATCAGCAATGAGAAGATCCCGCTCCTCTTTCCTGCGAATCAGTTCGTCGGATAGGGGATAGAGCGTTTTAATATCTTTCGGTACGGGAAGTTTCCGCTTGAACTCCATATTTTTCATAGGTGGATTCTCCATAGAACTGAATTTTATGCTACAACTTTACAACGATTTGGTTAAAAATTCAATAGGGATTTTTGACGAGATTTTCATTTGCATATTTTTGCCTCTTGACAAACTACACAATATGTGGCAAGATATTGTGGAAACCAAAAAGTGAAGACACAATATATTGTGTCGAAATATGCAAGTGAAAGTTGGGGAATTGTCATGATTCAAAGTATTATCAAGCGTGACGGACGTGTAGTTCTGTACGACCAGAATAAAATCGCTTCAGCGATCCTACGTGCTTTGGAGGCGGCAGGCGAGGGTGATGCCGCTGATGCCGCTCGTGTTGCCAATGATGTCCAGCGAGAGCTGGAAGGCAGTTTTAATAATGGCAGTCCCAACATTGAGGTCATTCAGGATGCTGTGGAACGTCAGCTGATGAATCATGGCTTTAGTGCCTCTGCTAAGGCTTACATTCTATATCGCGCCAATCGTACCCGTGCCCGTGAGGCAAATACTGCATTGATGAAAACCATCGATGAGATCACCAACATCGATGCCCGTGTCAGCGATATGAAGCGTGACAACGCTAACATCGACGGCAATACCGCTATGGGTAGCATGCTCCAGATCGGCGCTGCCGGTGCTAAGGCGTATAATGAGATTTATCTGCTTCGTCCGGAGCATGCCAAGGCATACCGGGAGGGCGATATTCACATCCACGATTTTGATTTCTACTCCCTGACCACCACTTGCTGTCAGATTGACATCTTGAAACTGTTCCACGGCGGTTTCTCCACTGGTCACGGCTATCTCCGGGAGCCCCAGTCCATCCAGAGCTATGCGGCGCTGGCGGCTATCGCCATTCAGTCCAACCAAAATGACCAACACGGCGGTCAGTCTATCCCCAACTTCGATTATGGCATGGCAGAGGGCGTTGCTAAGACCTACCGGAAGGCTTTCATTCGCCGGCTGAAGGAAGCCATTGAGGATCAGTTGGATCTGGACGATGAGGCACAGAATGTAAAGATTCTGGTAGAGGCCACCGAGGAGGCCTGCGGACAGAAGGCTAGACTGGAAAATACCCCAGAATTTGATGCTTGCATTGCTCAGAATATCATTGGCCGCTACAACCTGACTTTGAAGCAGGCCAATGCCCTGATTGCCAAGATCCGCAAGCGTGCATGGCAGAAGGCCGATCGGGACACCAAGCAGGCTATGGAGGGCTTTGTACATAATCTGAATACCATGCACTCCCGTGCCGGTGCCCAGACACCTTTCTCTTCCATTAACTATGGTACCGACACCACCCCTGAAGGCCGTATGGTTATTCGCAACATCCTGCTGGCGCTGGATGCGGGTCTGGGTCATGGCGAAACCTGCATTTTCCCCATCCACATCTTCAAGGTTAAGGAAGGTGTCAACTATAACGAGGGCGATCCCAACTACGATCTGTTCCGCCTGAGCTGCAAGGTCAGCGCCAAGCGGCTGTTCCCTAACTATACCTTCCTGGACTCTCCCTTCAATCTGCAGTACTATGTCCCCGGTCGCCCGGAAACGGAAGTGGCTACCATGGGTTGCCGTACCCGTGTGATGGGTAACGTTTACGATCCCAGCCGTCAGATTGCCTATTCCAGAGGCAATCTGTCCTTCACCTCCATCAATCTGCCCCGTCTGGCCATTGAGAGCAAGGGCGATGAGAAGCTGTTCTACGAAAAGTTGGAGGCTATGCTGGAGCTGGTTGCCCAGCAGCTGTTGGATCGCTTTGAGATTCAGGCGGACAAGCACATTTATAACTATCCCTTCCTGATGGGTCAGGGTGTTTGGATGGATTCTGACAACCTGGGTCTGCAGGATAACCTTCGTGAGGTGCTGAAGCACGGAACCTTGTCCATCGGCTTCATTGGCCTTGCAGAAACCCTCACCGCACTTTACGGTCAGCATCATGGCACCGGCGAGGATCTGCAGAAGAAGGGCCTGGAAATCGTTGGCTTTATGCGTGATTACTGCGACAATAAGTCCAAGGCTATGCAGATGAACATTACACTGTTGGGAACCCCTGCAGAGGGTCTGTCCGGACGCTTCATCCGTATGGATCAGAAGCGCTATGGCAAGATTCCCGGCGTTACCGATCGGGAATACTACACCAACTCCTTCCATATCCCGGTTTGGTATGGCATTTCCGTATATGACAAGATCCGTCTGGAAGCACCGTATCACGCACTGTGCAACGCCGGTCATATCAGCTATGTGGAGCTGGACGGCGATACTGCCCGAAATGTGGAGGCTTTTGAGGCTGTGGTTCGGTGTATGCACGATTGCGGCATCGGCTACGGCAGCATCAACCATCCCGTTGACCGTGACCCGGTTTGCGGCTATGTGGGTATCATCGGCGATGTTTGCCCCCGGTGCGGTCGCCGGGAAGGTGAGGAGATCCCTCAGGAGCGGATCGAAGAACTGAGAAAAATGTATCCTGAAATGCCCGCATTTCAGGGAATCGAATAAGGAGGAATTCTTATGACCATTAAAACTGTCAATGAAAAGATGGGCGAAGGCGTGGGCTTTGAGCGGATCCGCCGTATTACCGGCTACCTTGTTGGCACCATGGATAAGTGGAATGACGCCAAGCGTGCCGAGGAGCGTGACCGTGTGAAGCACGGTATGAGCCAGGATGCTTGAGCTTTCCGGAATCGTAACCGATAGCATTGTGGACGGCCCGGGTATTCGAACCACTATCTTTGCCCAAGGGTGTCCGCACCATTGTCCCGGGTGCCATAACCCGGAAACCTGGCCTTTTGGCGGCGGAACAAAAATTTCCGTTTCAGAGATAGCCCAAATTGCGAAATCCAATCCGCTCAGCAGGGGAGTGACCTTTTCCGGTGGCGAACCTTTTGCGCAAGCCGAAGGCTTCGCTAAATTAGCGAAACTCTTGAAGGCGGCGGGGTTTGAGGTGGCATCCTATAGTGGGTATACCTTTGAGGAGCTTTTGAAAGGCACTTTTCAGCAGCGAGCTTTGCTGGAAGTGTTGGATGTTTTGATCGATGGGCCCTTTATGCTGGAACAGAAGTCCTTGGAAATCTCCTTCCGAGGCAGCCGCAATCAGCGGATTCTGGATGTACCCAAAAGCCTTGCGGCAGGGGAGGCAGTAACCATTGCCGCCGGACGCTGGCTAGGTGAATATTAAACAAAAGACGCACTACAAATTTAGTAGTGCGTCTTTGTTTATTTTTTCTTTAGGATCTTGTGGATTTACACAATTAGTGCTTGATTTGCCTAGGGGGTTGTTGTATAATCTATATGATAATATGCTTTTGCATGATATAGATTATAGGAGGAAACGTTATGAAGCTGAATATTAGCAAACGCTTGTTGGCTTTGGTGCTGTCCATTTGCCTGATTGTGGCATTGATTCCGGTTACTATGCCCATTGAAGCCGAGGCAGCCATCAGCGGTGTAGATTCTTTGACCTGCGCAGGATTTATTTCTAATCCCACCCGTCAGAATTATATCGACACCATGATGAAGTATTATATCAATAATTACAGCTCCTTGCAGAGTGCTCTGAATTCTTATGAATCGGTTGTGTTCATGTTTGAGGGCGGCTCTGACTATTATGATTCCTATAAGTATGTGGATGCCAGTTACTACGGCCGTCTGCAGGCGGTTTGCATCGTGGTGCAGCTGAATTCCAGTGGCAAAGCAGAGATCGTATTCTATAGCGAGGAGTGTTCCTCCATCCCGGATGATGCCAACTATGTCACTCAGGGCAATGAGGGCAATGGCTCTACAACTATTTTGGATGGCATTTACCAGATGACCACCGTCAACCATAACGGCAACTATGCCGCCCATACCACTAACTGCTATACTGGTTGGTATACGCCTTATGACGGCACCACCGGCTATACTGCAGGCTGTTATGGTATCAATATCCATACCCGTGGCACCAGCTATAACCTGACCTACGGTGGTCAGAGTATGGGCTGCCAGCTGATCGGTTACGGTGCCAGCAGCAGTAACGATTATAATGAATTTATGAAGGTCGTTGCTGGTATTTCCTTCAACGCCTACGACGGAACCCAGCGCACATTCTCCTCCACTGGTGCGTATAACGGCTACTACGTTGTTGATCGCCAGCTGGGTCTGCTGAGCCCCGACGGCACCGAGTACGGCAGCGGTTCTCTGATCGAGCTGTACACTAAGGGCGACCTGACTGGTATTACTAAGTTCTCCACCAATGCTCGTGCCAATGCTAATTTCGGTTATCTGACTGAGTGTACGCCTTATCCCGCTCATTGCCAGGTCAAGGTGACTATGGACACCACCGTCCATTCACTACCTTGCAGCACCGATACCGCTGACAGCTATGTGGTGGAAAACGTTTCCAAGGGCAAGATCTATACGGCCACGAAGCTGTACAAGAATTCTTACGGCAACTACTGGTATGAGATTATCACGGATTCCGGTGAAACCGCATATCTTTACGGCGGTGAGGCGGAGTACATTGATGATTTGACATCAGACATTACCATTACCGACTACGATGTTCCCAACGGACACGTCAGCGGACAGAGTTTCGTTGTCAGCGGTAGCATTAAATCCCCCTATAACCGCATAGACTCCGCATCTGTGTGGGTTCATTCCGGTTTTGGCACCAATGGTTCTACTGTTACCGGCTATCAGGATACGGTGAACGGACATTCTTATACTTTGGCAAACAGCAATATCGACTACAACACAAAATTTAATGCGGTTGGCCTGGGTAACCATACATACGCCATTTCTGTAAAATATACCAACTACTATGCTCAGGGCGCCACTACGTTGAGGAGCAATAGTGGCACGATTAGCTTGCTTGAAGAGTATTTTGTTGTGGTTTCCGCCAGTACCTCCCAAACCAGCTGTTCCCATACATATACCACTACCACAGTAAAATCAGCTACTTGTACTGCCCATGGTGTACAGCTCAAAGCCTGCTCTAAGTGTGGCTTGATCACCGAAACAAATGCCCCTGCCACCGGCCATAGCTACGGCGCGTGGAGCGTTAGCAACGCCACTTGCACCAAGGATGGATCCCGTACCCGGACATGCTCCGCCTGCGGCGATGTCCAGACGGAAGTCGTCCCCGCCGGTCACGATTACAACGTAACCATTCATCCCGGAAATTGCAGCAATTATGCTGTATATGAGTACACCTGCTCTAAATGCGGCGATAACTATAAGCTCTCCGCCGGTCAGATGGCGAATACCTGGCTTGAGGAGATCCTGGCGGGGATGGATCCCAGTCAGTTTACCACTAAAACGCAGTATCGCTATTCCGATTATGAAACCAAAACCTCCTATGAATCCAGCATGGCAGGCTATACCCAGCTGTCCAGTAAGTGGGTTCAGTCCGGTACAAAGACGGTCAACTACGTCAATTCCTGGAATTCTGGATTCTCCACCTCCAGCAGTCTGTATACTCAGTACAATAAGAAGTCTTCTAAGGTGACCGCCTCTGAAACAGAAACTACCAAGACTGTTGTCAATTCTGATGCGGTTGTAGGTTATTTGTGGTTCCACTGGTGTACCGGCTCTACCATGTACAGTACCGAAACCAAGCAGGGTTCCTACACCAATTTCCACGCATTCTACTCTACCACCTACACGCCCTCTAATTACGACGGTTACGATTCTTCCGATGGAAGCTACAAGCTGTCCAGCAGTACTGCATGCTCTAACTGTGTCTGGTATTGGCCCGTGGCGGTGTATGCCCAGAAATCCACCAGCTATAATAAGGAATTCACCTATGAGCGCTGGACTGATTTCTCTGCATGGAGCGATACTCCCGCATCCGCCAGTTCTACCCGTAAGGTAGAAACCCGGACTGTTTATCAGCTGAAGTCTGCTGAGTTGGGTTCACACACATATGTTGTTAATGTTACAAAGCAGCCGACTTGTACAGCCAGTGGCACGAAAACTTACACATGTTCAGGTTGTGGCGATTCGTTTACAGAAGTCATTGCTGCCAGCGGACATAACTATACTGCAAAGGTGATAGCACCTAATTGCACAAACGCCGGTTATACGAGCTATATCTGCTCAAAGTGCAACAATAGCTATACCGGAAACGTTGTTTCTGCCACCGGACACGCATGGAATAACGGCTTGTGCGACACCTGTGGTGAGGCATGTATACATAATTATACGAATGGTACATGCACGATCTGTGGAATGGTAGAACCTAATGTTGATTACTACCTCTTCGGCTGGATTAATAATGCCGACTACGGCTGTGAAGGTGACTATGCCAACATGGGCGAGTACAAATTTGTCGATGGCAAGTTGGTGGCGACGTTCCAATACGATAGTTATGTCGGTGTTAAGACATCCCGTAATGTTGCTTGGTACTTCACGGATGGCTGGAAGGGGTTCGATACTACATCCGTAACGTTGTATGAAAACGGAACACTGGAGGCCCCGGATAAGCTGTTCGTTCCCGGAGGTAGAGAGATCACCTTCACCCTTACCGTCAACGAGGATAACACCCTGACCCTCAGCTATGAGGCCGCCCAGAAGGCACCCATCCTGACCTTGCAGTATCCCACCCTTGCGCTGGAAGATGAGGTCATCATGAGCGTCTACTTTGACATGGATCAGCAAATGGATCTGAGCAAGGTCGGTCTGCTCACTTGGGATCACAAGCCCACCACCATCAGCTACGCAACAGCAGATGCCGTGATCCCCGGTGCTGTCTATAACAGCGACATCGGCTTGTACAGCGTCAATACCAACCCCATCCCTGCCAAGAATCTGGGCGATGAGATTTATTTCTGCGTTTATGTCCAACTGGACAACGGCAATTACATTTACAGCCGTCAGGTCAGCTACAGCCCCATGAAGTTCGCCTACGGTCAGCTGAGCAAGGATGTTTCCGCCGAAACCAAGTCCCTGATGGTGGCTATGCTGAATTATGGCGCACAGGCGCAGATCTACTTTGATTACAAGAC
>JAZONA010000033.1:0-71378 GCA_045654265.1 Faecousia sp. | reverse complement strand
CATAGTTTGCGCCGTTGATATAGCCGAACAGGTAGTACTCATAAGGTACATAAGTGGGGTCCTGCAAGCCGCAGACCGTACATACGCCAAAGCTGTAGGTATGCTCAACAGCGGTGCCGCAGGTGGTGCAGTTACCGCTCTGATTATGGGAGGAGTGCTGGCAATCATTGGAGTCAACAGTGTAGCTGATAATCAGGTTGCCGTCCCAGTTCTTGCTCAGGGTAAAGGTCACGGTCTGACCGCCGGAAACCATCAGCTTGTTGGCGCTGACAGAGTTGGGATCGGTGAACTTATACAGAATGGCGCTGGTAGCCTCGCCCACATAACCATTGGTCATGTAGAAGCTCAGGTTATCGCTGGTCTTGACAGCAACATAGCTCTCCTGGGTGAACTTCACAGTCACCTTGCCGTCCACGAACTTGTATGCGCCCAGGTTGGCCAGATCGTCGCCGCAGCCATAGTCTGCGCCGTTGATGTAGCCGAACAGATAATAATCGGGCGCCACATAGCTGGGATCCGCAGCACCGCAGGTGGTGCAGGAGCCGCCACTGAAGCTATGACCCCATGCAGCGATGGTTTCGGTATAGCTGTCGTTACAGTAGACGCAGGTGTAAGTGCGGATACCGGACTCGGTGCAGCTTGCCTGCTTGGTAACAGCATTGGTGTAAACGTGCTGGCAAGCAGCAGGCTCACCCTTCACATAGCTAAGGGTCAGGGTGCCGTCAGCATTCACAACCAGAGTGAAGGTGATCTCCACATTGGCAGGAACAAACAGCTTCTCATTCTTATCCTTAATGAGGGTAACAGAGGTGTCTTCGCAGAACTTTTCTGCCAAGTACCAGTTCACATTGTCGCCGGTCTTAACAAAGACATAGCTGTCTGCAGTGAAGGTGGTGACCAGCTTGCCGCCTACGAACTTGTAAGCGCCCACGTTGGCATAGTCTTCCTCACAGCCGTAGTTGGCACCGTTGATGTAACCTACCAGGTAATAGTCAGGTGCATAGGATGCATCCTTATCACCGCAGGTGGTGCAGGTGCCACCCTTATAGTAGTGACCGGTGGCGGCAACCTGATTCCAAGTATACACATAGCCGCAGTTGGCGCAGGTATAAGTGGTGTAGCCGTCCTCAGTGCAGGTGGGAGGTGTTACGACGGTAGAATAGTCGTGACCGGTGGGTTTGACCGCATCGGTGCTGTAGTGGTAACCGCAATCCTTGCAGGTATAGGTGGTATAACCATTGTTCTCGCAAGTGGGGGCCGTAACAGTCTTGGTATAATCATGACCCTTTGCAGGAATGTTCTCGGTGTAAACATCGCCGCACTTGGAGCAGGTAAAGGTCTTCACGCCAGCTTCCAGGCAGGTAGCGGCAGTGGTAACCTTGGAGGTATAGCTGTGCTCACAATTGGGATCCACAGCGCCGCAGGTGGTACACTTGCCGTTGGAGAAGCTGTGACCGTTGGGGGTGATCTGTTCGGTGTAGCTATCCTTACAGTTGGCACAGGTGAAGGTCTTAACGCCGTAAGCCGTACAAGTGGGCTGGGTGGTGACCTTACCGGTGTAGCTGTGGCCGGTAGCTGCAAAGGTTGTGGTATAGCTGTCGCCGCACTTGGAGCAGGTAAAAGTCTTTACACCGGAGGAAGTGCAGGTAGCAGCAGTGGTGATCTTTTCGGAGTAATTGTGGCCGGTGGCAGGAATGGACTCAATATAGCTTTCGCCACAATCGGAGCAGGTGTAGGTCTTAACACCTTCCTCATCACAAGTGGCAGCCTTGGTGACCTTGCTAGTATAGGTATGGTCACAAGAGGTGGAGATGAAATCGTCAATATGACCGGATCTGGCGATGTTGCCGTTATTCCAGTCCATGTAGTAGCAAATTCCATCGTACCAGCCGTAAGTAATATCGGGAGTCTTATCTTCAGCGCCGGAACCGTCGTTCTTGATGCCGTTGATAATCAGGCCGGTAATATCGGCGGGGATCTCAATGGAGTAAATATCGTAGGTACCGTCGTTGCCATACTTTTTCATGGCATTACCGGGCCATGCATCAGAGGGGTTGCTGCCACCCCAATAATAGGCGCTGACGTTACTCCACATCCAGTTGTTCTGGAAGTAGATGGTGATGGTATCGGAACCAGTATTGCCGGAATCGCCGGTACCGCCGCCGGTGCTCTCGCCGGTGGTGTAGCTCAGGGTGATGGTGCCGTCAGCATTGTTGACCATGGTGAAGGTCACCTCAACGCCTGCAGGAACAGCCAGCTTGTTGGCATCAGCAGTGGGAGCCATCATAACAGCGGAGGTCACATTGCCCTGCCAGCCATCGGTCATGTACTGCTGACCGTTGCTGTCAATGAGCCAAACATAGCTGGTCTCATCAAAGCTCATGGTCAGCTTGCCGTCCACGAAGCGATAGTCGTAGCCGTTGTAGGCATCGGTACTGGTGGCATAGAACAGATAGTAGTTGTCAGCGGTGACGACCTCGCCCTGGGTGGTCCAGAAGGCGGTATCGTAGTGATAGGTATCATCGCTGGCAGAGGGCACCAGGTTGGCGGTCTGAGCGGTGCCATTGTTGTTGAAGATGATATTGGTAGCGGTGGTGGGAATCTCGATGCTGTAGAGATCGCCCTCGACCTTGGTCATCTTGTTGCCGGGCCATGCGGAAGTGATGGTGGTATCATTGTCATGCCAGCCGTAAACATAAACGTTCTTCCAGCCGGCGGTGTTCTCAAAGTAGATGGTACGCTTGGCAGCGGTGCCGCAGACAGAGCACTTGGTGCCGGACTTATGGCCGACATAAGTAAAGCAGCTGTAGCAGTAGCCATCCAGACCGTGCTTGGCATGGGTACAGGAAACGGTCTTGGGATTGTAGACAACAGCAATGCCGGTATCGCCCATGGAGCCGTAGATCCGGCCGCCGTTAACGGTGAACTGGTTGCCGGTGATCTGATCGTAGTAAGTACCATTGGCCATTGCGTACACGGGCAGGTTGATGTCACGGCCGCCATCATTAAAGTTGGTGATGATCACGCCGGAGTTACCGCGCTCGTTGTAGTACAGATTGGCAGTGGTGTCCTGGGTCAGATACTCGCTCTGACCGGCAAAGTGGTTATGGAACCGGTTGACTGCCTGAGTGACAGCAGAGTTCCAGCCGATCTTAGCCATTTCACCCATTTCCTGGGGAACGGTGGCATCTTCAGCCAGATTCACCATGGAGTTGGGACGGGGGAAGTACAAAGACATGGTATATGCACGGGAAGCAACCAAAGACCATGCCTTGGCAATATTGTAGTCGGTGGAGTAGATAGAGGAGCCGTCGCCCACGGTATCATGGGACTCTGCCCACAGAACCAGCTTGTCCGCATTGGCATCCTTGAAGTAAGCCTTGCGCAGAGCAGCGGCGCTGTGTGCCTCCAGCTTGTAGCGAACGTCATTGGACCAAACGGACTCGGTGACGCTCATGTACTTGGTGTAAGCGCTAACGGGCAAAGTACCACTGTTGTCCGGATTCTCCAGTAGCTCGCCGTAGTTGTACAGCATGATATTTCTGGTCTTGGCAGCATAATCGGAAGCGCCGTTGATGACGGTGGGCCAGAAATCGCTGGCGAAGGAGGAATGATCGTCGGGAGTTTCGATCTGCTTAGCCGCGTCAAAACGGAAGCCGTCAACGCCGCAGTCGATGTACTCCTTCAGCATAGCCAAAGCCTTGTCCTGAACCTTCTGGTTAGCGGTGTTCAGGTCAGGCAGACCGGCCATGCAGTACTGGGTAATGTTATAGCGATTGCCATAATCCCAGGAGTTAGTCTTGTAATCGTGCCAGCAGGCAGGATCGTTCAGAATGTCAGGATCAACCATGGGGCACAGAGTATTGTTGCCATTGTTGGCGGTATGGTTGCACACCACGTCCATAATGACCTTGATTCCGTACTTGTGTGCCTCGTTGCACAGATCAATCAGTTCCGACTTGGTGCCGATGGCATGGCTTTCGGACTCATTGATGTTGAAGCTGATCGGCTGATACACAGCCCACCAGTTGTTTACGGGCTTATTCACGGTGCCTTCCTTCAGCTCCTGCAGAGGAGACAGCTGGATGCTGGAATAACCCATACTTGCGATCAGGCCCAGATTTGCCTTGATATTGGCAATGGACCAGTTCCAGCAATGAAGGGTAACGCCGTCCTGCACATAGTCGCACAGCTTTGTGCTGGGGACGGTAGCCGCTTCAGCCTGGACATCCATCGGAGAGGGAACCAGCGCAAAACCAGCAATGATTGCCAGCGCCAGTACCAAACCAATGATTCTTTGGATGTACGTTTTCATTGTTTACCTCCATTCTTGTTCGGTTACTTTTTTCCGGGTATTACAACCCAGACTAACCTATGGTATATTTTATCAAATTGTACAAAAAAAGTCCAGTCATTTTCAGGAAAAATGACTGGACAATATTCACAGAAAATTTATCATTCTTTTGACAGAAGCCAGGTGCGCATCTCTTCCCTGCCCTCTTCCGTCATAGGAAAATCACTTTCCCCTTCCATTTCGCTCTTTTCATAGCAGAAAAGGCCGCGCCAATATTCCACATGAATGGAGCTGGCTTCAAAATCCACTTCCTTGGGTGTTTTCATCACCACATTGGGTACAATCCGAAACCGCAGCATTCCCTTGGAACCAGTGAAGGGATTCTTCATAGCGAAGGTGTGCAGAGTGGGAATAAATAATTCTTCCATCCCATCACCCCATCAGCGCTTCCATCTCATCCAGCAGCTCGTCAAACAACGCCAGCGCCTGATTGACAGGCTCAGGGCCGGTCATGTCCACGCCTGCATCCTTGAGCAGCTCGATGGGACTCTTGCTGCAGCCTCCGGAAAGGAACCGCAGGTAGTCCTCCACAGCGCCTTCCTCGCCGGACAGAATCCGTCGTGACAGTGCAATGGCAGCAGAATAGCCGGTGGCATACTGGAACACATAATAATTGAAATAGAAATGGGGAATTCTCGCCCACTCCATAGCAATGTGGTCATCCACAACCATTTCAGCGCCGAAATACAGCTCATTCAGGCGGCGGTACTCCTGACACAGCACATCCGCTGTGAGGGTCTTGCCTTCCCCAATCATCTTGCCCATAAACAGTTCAAATTCTGCAAACATCACCTGACGGTAGATGGTTCCCTTGAACTGTTCCAGGAAATGGTTGATCAGGTATGCCCGTTCGGTCTTATCTGTGGTCTGCTTCAGCAGATGCTCCATCAGCAATGCTTCGTTGCAGGTGGAAGCCACTTCAGCCACAAAAATAGCATACTGGGCATCAATGGGATTCTGCGTATTATTGGAAAGATACGAATGAATGGCATGACCCATTTCGTGGGCAAGGGTAAACTGGCTATCCAAAGTGCCGGTATAGTTCAGCAGCACAAAAGGATGCTTCCTAGCACCGGAGGAATAGGCGCCGGCCCGCTTGCCCTCATTGGGATAAACATCGATCCAGCGATTGTCAAAACCCTCCTGCAGGATGCGGCGGTATGCCTCCCCCATGGGAGCCAGAGAATCGTACACATTCTTCTTGGCGTCCTCGAAGGCAATTTTCTTGTCCACGTCCGGAACCAGATGGGCATACACATCGTAAAAGCGCAGTTCATCAACACCCAGCAGCTTCTTGCGCAAAGCCACATACCGATGCATCTTGTCCATATTCTGGTGGACGGCATCGATGAGATTCAGGTACACAGATGTGGGCACATTATTCTCATCCAACGATGCCTCCAGCGCCGAATCGTAATGCCGGGCATCGGCATTAAACTGCAACTGCTTGCCCTGGGCATTGAGAATTGCCGCAGAGGTATTCTGAAAGCTTGCCAGTGTGCTGTAAACATTCTCATAAGCGCTCTTACGAAGCTTACGGTCAGGACTTTCCTGATAGGTAATGAAGGTTGCCTGGGTCAAGGGCTTCTTAACGCCATCCCCATCCTCAGCATCGGGGAATTTCAGATCAGCATTGAGGAAGCTGCCAAAAATATTACTGGGTGCCTGCCCCATCTCCCCTGCTGCAGCCAGAAGTTTTTCCTCCTGGGCAGAGAGAATATGCTCCTTGCGGCGACGCACATCAGTCAAGTACCGGCGATACCGCTCCAATGCCGGATACGTCTGATAAAAAGCCTCCAGCTTTTCCTCAGGGATATCCATAATTTCCGGGGTTTCAAAGCTGATGGCCGCATCCAAAGACACCGCTGCATTCATCAGCCTGCCCACCATCGCCTGATAAGTGGCATTGCGGGTATCCTCATCAGCACGACGCATGCAATAATCCGCCAGCTGATGAATCTTCACATTGGTCATCTCCCCAAGGTAAAGATGATGATAAAGCGCCTCGGCGCCATCCGCCAAGTGCCCCTTATCGGCAACCAACGCCTCCCGGTCTGCATCCAGAGTAGACAGCTCCTGCTCCCACAGACCATCATTTTCATAAAGATCCTCAATCGCCCAGGTATCCGCAACCGGGATCTCAGAGCGCTTGCGTATCTCACTCATAACATTACTCCTTTCGGATCAGCGAGCCTTGTCCGCCGCAATGATCCGCTTCATTGCCTCGATACCAACCAGAATCGCACCGCTGGTATCCTCGGTCATGGGCATTTCCATGCCCAGCTTCTCACGCTCCTGATTCCAAACTGCGTGGAAGCAACTGCCGCAGCGAACACCCAGAGCAGAAGCCACCACGAACAGTGCCGCAGACTCCATTTCACTGGCCTTCACGCCCAGGCGCTTCCAGGATTCCCACTTCTGAAGCAAGTCATAGTACACCGGGGACTTCTCCGGGCTGTGCTGACCGTAGAAAGCATCCTTGCACTGGACAACGCCCACATGGGTGCGATAACCCAGATCCTCGGAAGCGGCCTTCAAAGCAGCAGTCACATCAAAGTCCGGCACAGCGGGAAACTCAATGGGTGCATACTCCAAAGAGGTATGCTCATAACGGATGGCACCGGTGGCAACGATCACGTCACCAGGCAGAACATCCAGAGCGATACCACCGCAGGTACCCACACGAATAAAGGTATCGGCGCCAACATTTTTCAGCTCCTCCATAGCGATAGACGCGGAGGGGCCGCCGATGCCGGTAGAGCAAACGGACACCTTTTCTCCCAGCAAATAACCGGTGTAGATATTGTACTCCCGGTTCATGCCGATATGCACGGGATTGTCAAAATGAGCGGCGATAGCCTCACAACGGCCGGGGTCGCCGGGCAGGAACACGTAGCGACCTACGTCTCCTTCCTTACAGTGAATGTGGTACTGAAGATCCATTTCTTGCATAATATTACCCCCTAATTAAATTTCTTTTAATATATCACAGGCAGAACCATTTTGCAATATTGCCAAAGAACGAAAAATACCGTAAAATTGTGTTAGATTTTCACAATATTCGGGTGTATATAGAAAAGGGGTGATCTTGTGGAAGACAATGCAATCATTGAAATGTTTCTCGATCGTAATCAGGAAGCCATCGAAGCAGTATCCAAAAAATACGGCAATTATTGCTCCCAAATTGCCAAAAACATCCTCGGCGACCCCCAAGACACAGAAGAATGTGTAAATGATTCATACTTAAAGCTATGGAATTCCATCCCGCCGCATCAACCGAAAAATTTGGCTACCTTTATCGGAAAAATTACCCGAAACACAGCCTTCAATAAATACCGGGATGAGCATACCCAAAAACGTGGTGCCAGCGCAATTACTCTGGTTCTCGAAGAACTTTCCCAATGCATCCCAGACCCACAAACCGTAGAATCAGAGTTGGCTCGTAAGGAAGTTACGCAAACGCTGAATCACTTTCTTGCCACACTTCCCTACCGGAAAAGATACATAATGATCAGGCGGTATTGGTACGCAGACTCCATATCCGATATTGCCAAGGCATGTCAACAGTCCGAGAGTTCCATATCCATGACCCTAACCCGCCTGCGGAGAAAATTGAAAGAATATCTTACTGAAAGGAGTATTGCGCTATGAAAGATCACGCACTATTTGATGCTTTTGGCGAGATCAACGAAGCATACATCGAAGAAGCCAATCATCACATGCCAAAAAAGCGTCCTCCCCTATGGATAACGCTCGGAGCGACCGCTGCGGCTGTGGCAATTATTCTGATCGCAGTATTCTCCCCTTTATCCTGCAGAAAGAACAATTTCACCTTAACTACAGAACATTACACACTGAGCTGCACCAACGGAGAATATTATATAACGATGCACGACCGCAGCAAGACTTATTATGATCCTTCTGGCTCATCAGATCTCCTGTTATGCGGTGAGAAATTCCGCGCATACTTTCACTCTGTCAACGAAATGAGGAACGATATTCTATCCGGAACTCTTACAAATCGGGAGCTTCAATCCATCCTGGAGGCAGGGCACGACGGCACCGGTAAACTCCGCATCCCCGACCTTTCCTGCCTGTATGAACCAACTTACCCAGCCTGCATGAACGGCTATATGGTGGTATGGAGTGGGGATTCATACAAATTTGCATTTCTCACCGGACTGGAACAAACCCTTGACGAAGATAGCGAGAACAACGCAATAAAATGCTACACAGCTTCCAAATATGCAAAGATGTACCTCTGCTCCAAAGCAAGCTATCGTGCCAATATCAATCGCCTTAAGCATTTTAGTACGCAGTCCAACTATGTCATTACCAACAAAGTCCACCATCCTATTAAGAATGCTACAGAATATTTCGTGACCGATTCCTCCGGTAATGAAAAAAGGATCGTAATCTCCAAAAGGATAACCGCAAAAAAAACCATATATGTTCAAGAGATATATGCTGATCCAAATGAATCAGTCCCCACTGAAATCAATTTCTATGGAAAAGAAAACAAAGGGTACTTTTCCGGTACGATTAGATCGGCAAAACGCTTCATGGAAGACTACTCTGTTGACCAGATATACGAATTTGGCTTAAATGTGAACAAAGGATGAAAAACAGCTCCGCAGGTTTGCGGAGCTGTTTTGTGTCATTAGAAGAATGTTACCTGGCTGGTGTCCGGCAGGCTGCCGAAGGCACCGGCGTCTTTCAGCATTTGAATGTGGGTCTTGGAGACCTTGGGGCAAGCCAGAGCCACCTCCTCGATGGAGAGGAAATCCTTACCCTCTCTGCCTTCCATCAGGCTGATGGCGGCGTTTTCACCAAGGCCGGAAATGGCAACGAAGGGCGGACGGAGCTTTCCATCTTCAATGAGGAATTTGGTTGCGTGGCTCTTGTAAATGTCGATGGGCAAAAACTCCAGACCACGGAGGTAGAATTCGTACACCACTTCCAGAGTAGTCAGCAGATCCTGATCCTTATCGGTGGCATTTTCGTTGTTGTCAATAGCCTCGATGTTGGCCATGACTGAGTCCATGCCGTGGGTCATCAGGTTGGCATCGAAGCCGCCCTTCTGACTGCGGCGGTAGAAGTACGCCGCATAGAAAGCCAATGGGTGATACACCTTAAACCACGCAATGCGGAACGCCATCATAACGTATGCCACGGCGTGGGCCTTGGGGAACAGATACTTAATTTTCTTGCAGGAACCGATGTACCAATCCGGCACGCCGGCATCGATCATCTCCTGCTCCGCACCGTCGGGCAATCCTCTACCCTTACGCACCGACTCCATGATCTTGAACGCACGTTTCTCCGGCATGCCGCAGGAGATCAGGTAGATCATAATATCGTCACGACAGCCAATGGTGCCGTCCACCGTGGCGGTCTTGGAGGTAATCAGGTCACGGGCGTTGCCCAGCCACACGTCGGTACCGTGGGTATAACCGGAAATTCGCACCAAAAAGTCAAATTTGGTGGGCATGGTATCCAAAAGAACGCCACGGGTGAACCGGGTGTTGAACTCCGGCACCGCAACAGCGCCGGTGGGGCCAAGGAGCTTGTCATCCTCATAGCCCAGCACCTTGGAGGAGGTGAAGATGGACATGGTGTCCTTATCGTCCAGCGGAATGGTCTTGGCATCCACACCGGTCATGTCCTCCATCATGCGGATCATGGTGGGGTCATCGTGACCCAGCATGTCCAGTTTCAGGAGGTTTTCCTCCATGGAGTGGTATTCAAAATGTGTGGTGATCTGGTCGGAATTGGGGTCGTCCGCCGGGTGCTGAACCGGGCAGAAATCCCAAATCTCATTTTCCTGAGGAATAACAACCAGACCGCCGGGGTGCTGACCGGTGGTACGGCGCACGCCTACACAGCCGGAGGCCAAACGGTTCATTTCAGCAGAAAGAGCCGTTTTTCCATGCTCCTCCATGTACTTCTTTACATAGCCGAAAGCAGTCTTTTCCGCAACAGTACCAATGGTACCAGCCCGGAAAACGTGGGATTTTCCAAACAATTCGGTACAATAGGCATGGGCTCTTGCCTGATACTCACCCGAGAAATTCAGGTCAATATCCGGTACCTTATCACCGCCGAAACCAAGGAAGGTTTCAAAGGGGATGTTAAAGCCGTCCTTCTCTAAATTGGCGCCACACTTGGGACATACCGCATCCGGAAGATCCGCGCCGCAGTTGAAACCCTTAGGCACCTCCAAAATGGTATGCTTACACTCCGGATTTGGGCAACGATAGTGAGGCGGGAAGGAATTAACCTCCGTGATGCCCGACAGATACGCAACAATAGACGAACCCACAGATCCTCGGGAGCCCACCAAGTAGCCGTTTTCCAGAGAGTTCTGCACCAGCTTCTGGGCGGACATGTAAATCACATCGTAGTGACAGCTAATAATGTCGTTCAACTCAGTTTCCACACGTTTCACAAACAATTCCGGAGGATTTTCGCCGTACAGTCTATGGAATTTTCCGTAGACCAAGCTCTTCAAATCCTCCACAGAATTCTCGATACTGGGGGCAAACAAGTTGCGAGGCACCGGGCGGACATTGTCGCACATATCCGCAACCAGATTGGGATTGGTAATAACAATCTCCTTTGCCTTCTCGGCGCCCAAATAGCTGAATTCCTTCAGCATCTCATCCGTGGTGCGCAGGTATAAGGGGTTAGGCTTGTCCGCATCCTTGAATCCCTTGGTGGCAAGCAGGATGTGGCGGAAGATCTCATCCTCCGGATTCAGGAAATGCACGTCACCGGTGGCAACTACCATCTTCCCCAATTCATCGCCCAATGCAACGATCTTCCGGTTCAGGTTACGCAGATCCTCGTCATCGTGGACGGGCATCCGCTCTTCCTCGATCATAAACCGGTTGTTGGAGATGGGCTGAACCTCCAAATAATCGTAAAATGCAGCCAAACGCCGCAATTCCCGGTCACTCTTTCCCTTGAGAACAGCCTGGAACAGTTCGTTGTTTTCACATGCTGAACCGATGATCAAGCCCTCCCGGTGCTTGATCAGCTCGGATTTCAGAATCCGCGGGAAGCGCTTAAAGTGATACAGATTCGCTTCAGAAATCAACTGATAGAGATTCCGCAAACCCATCTGGTTCTTGGCAAACAGCACGATGTGCTGTGCGTACTTATCCTCCCTACGAACTTCGCCACGGACGGAAGCCACATAAGCAGGAATCTCCTGCAGACGATGCACGCCCTTCTCCTCCAGCATGGTCATAAACCGACCCATGATGGTGCCGCAGATCACCGCATCGGCCATAGCCCGGTGGTGATTGAATTCCGGCAGACCAAGGGCATCTGCCAAAATATTCAGCTTATGGCGGCTCAGTTTCGTCATCAGGTTCTGGGACAGAACCAAGGTATCCACCGCCGTAAAGGGATAGTCAATATTCAGCTTTTTGCAGGCAGCAGACAGGAAAGAAGTATCAAAGTCTGCATTGTGGGCAACCAAAACCCGGTCCCCTGCAAAGTCCAAAAACGCCTTGATCGCCGATTCCAGATCCGGTGCACCCTTGACCATGTCATCGCTGATACCCGTCAGATCAACAATCTCCTGACGGAGCTTCCGATGGGGATCCACGAAGGTCTGGAAGCGATCCACTTCCTCTCCCCGCTTCATAATCACCGCACCGATCTCGATAATGGTATCGTCCTTGCAGGAAAGTCCGGTGGTTTCCAGATCGAAAGCCACATACTCTTCCTCAAAGGACATATCCTGATCACCATACACGGCAACCACATCGTCCACGTCGTTGACATAGTAACCTTCACAGCCGTAGAGGATCTTGATGGTTTCATCGGTACCGGCAACCTTAGGTGCGCCCTTCCAATCCTCAACCACGTGCAACGCATCGGTAAAGGACTGGACACAGCCGTGGTCGGTGATGGCGATTGCCTTATGACCCCATGCCGCCGCCTGCTTGATAGCAGCCTTGGTGCTGGTAAGCGCATCCATGTTACTCATGGCAGTATGCAGGTGCAGCTCCACACGCTTACCTTCCTTGGCGGTATCCACCCGCTTGGGCATGGAACCGGGCATGATAGCATTGGGCTTTAGCACCATTTCATTGGTGAAATTATCCACAAGGAGTCTGCCGGTGACACGGATCACCGAGCCTACCTTGACATTGTTCATAATCGGTTCCGCTTCCTTTTTCTCCAGGAAACGGCTGATGCGGACAGACGAAGTATTGTCCGTCATATCGAATTTAACCACCACAGCATTGCGCTTAGGCAGTTCCTTATGCTCCACCGCAAAAACCCGTCCTTCAACAATGACGGTACCCATATTCAGGTCAATGTCCTTCATGGGGGTGATATTACCCCGGAAAGGCTTGCCAAAAATGGTGTCACTGGAAACGGGAACAGCAGCTTTTTGCTCCTGCTGCGGTACAGCCTGCTGAGGCATCTGTTCGATCAGAGAATAGCGGAGCTTTTCCATAGCATCAAACAGAGCCTTTCCTTCCAAAGCAGCACCGGCTTCAATACTGATCTCCACCTTGGTGCCAAACATAGCCTGCAGCGTATCCTCCACCCGCTTGACCTGCTTCAAAAGAGCATCCTTGCCGTTGGCAACCAGCTTTACATGGAGGTGATTCCCCTCCCAAACCCATTGGGCACCCGCCAGCGAACCACGAGCCATGGAATCGCCCTGCACGAACAAATCCCGCAGATCCTCCGGAGGCATCTTATGCAGCTCCTCAGTGGGAAACTGATAAGCAATGGACACATCCTTCAATCCGTAGATTTGACGCAAATTGGCGCAAATATCATCAAAATACCGGGAGGCAACATATTCAGGAAGCCGAATCTCCAGACCGATCCACCGTGTTGCCGGGTCAAGGTCAGCAGCAACAATGGCCGCCTGAGAAAACACGCCATTCAGCGCCTCAGGCGGCTCATAGTCCGGAAACATATTCAA
This sequence comes from Faecousia sp., assembly GCA_045654265.1. GTDB lineage: Bacteria > Bacillota > Clostridia > Oscillospirales > Oscillospiraceae > Faecousia. The sequence continues at coordinate 58,068 of JAZONA010000033.1, read as the reverse complement.
AAAACCAATAGTATGTTCCATGTTCTCCTTATAGTGCTTCGATTCTACGGAGCAGTGCAGGAAGCAATTCTTCATAAGGCAGCTTCTCCACCTGCTCTCCCTTCTCAAAAATGGTACCCCAGCCGTCGCCGCCGGCGATACCGATGTCGGCCTCCCGAGCCTCGCCGGGACCGTTGACAATGCAACCCATGACCGCTACGGTAATGGGCTTTTTGCAATCCTTCAGCGCCTCATCCACCTGATTAACCAAACCAATCAGGTCGATGCGAGTCCGACCGCAAGTGGGGCAGGATATAATATTCACGCCTTCCTTGCGCAGTCCTGCGGCTTTCAGGATATCCTTTGCCGCATAGACCTCCTCCACCGGGTCATCCGTCAAGCTGACACGGACAGTATCGCCGATACCATCCAGCAGAAGCGCACCGATACCCATAGCGGATTTGATAAGACCCTGACGCACCGGGCCGGTTTCGGTGACACCGATGTGGATGGGGTAATCGCATTTACTGCGGAACAGCCGTGCAGCAGCCACCATAGTGGGCACCGTGGAGGACTTCATAGATACGCAGGTATCATAAAATCCGTACTTTTCCAACAGCTCCAGATGTTGGAACGCACTTTCCACCAAGGCTTCTGCCGTGGGGTGGCCATACTTTTCCAGCAATTTCTTATCCAAACTACCGCCATTGACACCAATGCGGATGGGGATATTCCGTGCTTTGCACACCTCCACCACCGCCTGAACCCGGTCCTCCCCACCGATATTGCCGGGGTTGATACGGATCTTGGATGCACCGCCCTCAGCGGCAGCAATAGCCAGCTTATAATCAAAATGAATGTCTGCCACCAGCGGCAGAGGGCTTTCCTTGCAGATGTCTGCAAACCCCCGGGCACTTTCCATGTTAGGCACAGCCAGCCGTACGATCTGACACCCGGCAGCTTCCAGCGCACGAATCTGCTGCAAAGAGCCTTCCACATCGGTGGTCTTGGTATTGAGCATAGACTGGATCACAACCGGGGCACCGCCGCCGATTTTCACACCGCCTACAGAAATTTGTCTGGTCATAGCTTTCACCCCTTAAAGATGGTAAAAATGTCCTTAAACGTAATCACGGCCATCAGAGCCAGCAGCAGAACCATGCCCACTGCATGGATATAGCCTTCATATTTGGGATTGATCTTCTTGCGAGTGATGGCTTCAATAACGGTCGTCAGCATCAGACCGACAATGCGTCCACCATCCAATGCTGGCAGAGGAAGAAGATTCATAACCGCCAGATTCACCGCAATAAAGCCACCGAAATACAAAAGATTCAACAGTGCATCCGTCCAACTGGGAGAGCTGGCAGCCACATCGGTCATCATATCCACAATGCCAACAGCACCGCTCATATCCTTAAAGCTGGCCTGACCGGTAACGAGCATTTGCAGGCTCAGCCGGGTGTTTCGCACATTGTCAATGGTGTAATTCCAAATATAGGCCAGTTTATTGCCAAATTTGGCATCCTCGGTATGGAGGTTCATGCCATAGCGCATCACATCGTTGCCGTTCTTATCCTTGGTCAGGTGCGCTTCCATCTTCACATCTTCCAGGAGAACCTTTTCACCGTTGCGGCGCACCAAAAAATCGTGGGTTTCGCCGCCCTTCAGGGAAATGATCAAAGTCACATCATCGCTGACGTAGATCCGCTCTCCGTCGATTTTCAGGATCTCATCGCCAACCTGCAGACCATCAATGGTGCTGTAAGACTCAAAGCTGTCGATCACCGGAGTGACCACTTCCTTCATAGGCGCAAAGACAATGGCAAACAGCAGAAAGCCCGCAATGAAATTCATGGCAGAGCCTGCAGCCAAAATGATCAGTCGCTTCCACCAACGAGCCTTTTGGAAAGAACGGGGATTATCCGTATCCTCATCCTCACCCTCCATAGCGCAGTAGCCGCCGATGGGAATGCAGCGGATGGAATACAGTGTTTCACCCACCTGCTTTTTGAAAATTGCAGGGCCCATGAACATAGCAAATTCATTAACCTGCACCTTGGATGCCTTGGCCGCCAGAAAATGTCCCAATTCATGGATGAAAATCAGAAAACTAAAGAGTAAAATACCAAAAACAATGGACAAAAAGTTAGACATGAAATCCCTCAAATCATCTTGCGGACATAGGCTCTTGCCTGCTGATCCGCTTCCAGAATATCCTCCAAGGTGGGCTCCATTACATTGGGCACCGCCTCAACTGCACCGGAAACCAGCTTGTAAATATCGTAAAAACCGATTTTATCATCCAAAAACAGTGCAACCGCCTCTTCATTGGCACCATTCATCACTGCACATGCGGTGCCCCCCAGCTTGGCGCAGTGACGAGCCAGAGCCAGACAAGGAAAACTTTCCATATCCGGCTCACAGAAAGTCAGCGCACCGCACTTAGTCAGATCCAGCGGATCCACCGGGCAAACAGTTCGCTCCGGATAGGTCAGCGCCAACTGAATGGGCAAGCGCATATCCGGTGCGCCCAACTGCGCCATAACGGCGCCATCCACAAACTCCACAAAGCTGTGGGCGATGCTCTGGCGATGGATCACCACATCCACCTGCTCCAAAGGCAGGCGGTACAGCCGCATAGCTTCGATGACTTCCAGACCCTTATTCATCAGGGTAGCGCAGTCAATGGTGATTTTTGCGCCCATCTTCCAATTGGGATGCTTCAAAGCATCCGCCTTGGTGACGTTTTGCAGTTGCTCACGGGTCATGCCGAAGAAGGGGCCACCGGAGCAGGTCAAAATCAGCCGCTTGATCTCCTTGGGAGAGCGGCTGCCCATGAGGCACTGGAAAATGGCGGAATGCTCAGAGTCCACCGGGATGATCTCGGTGCCGTACTTTTCCGCCTCAGCCATCACCAGCTCACCGGCGCAAACCAAGGTTTCCTTATTGGCAAGACCAATACGCTTCCCCGCACGAATCGCAGCCAAGGTGGGCTTCAGGCCGACCATGCCCACCACCGCAGTGATAACGCAGTCAGCACTGTCAATAGAAGCAGCCTCAATGAGTCCTTCCTCTCCCCAGCTGACACGGATGGGAAGATCAGAAATCTGCATTTTCAGAGCGGCAGCGGCTTCTTCCGTAGCCATAACTGCCAATTCCGGCTGAAACTGGCGGCACTGCTCCGCCATCATATCCACGCTGGTACCGGCGGTCAGCGCCACAACTTTAACATCCAGACGGCTGATAATGTCCAGGCTCTGCCGACCGATAGAGCCGGTGGACCCCAGAATACTGACGCACTTTACCATATCAGCCCACCTTTACCGCCATGGGCAGCAGGATCAGGAATGCTTCCACCATAGGTGCCACAAATACCATGGAGTCAAACCGATCCAAAACACCGCCGTGACCGGGAATCAGGTTGCCGTAGTCCTTAATGCCGGTCTGGCGCTTCACAACAGAGAAGCACAGGTCACCGAACACGCCAAACACGGTACCGGCAACAGCATACACAATTGCGAACAGATAATTCACCCGGAACTTGCAGAACAGCTGCAGCACCAAGCCATAAAGCAGCATGGTAACAATGGCTGCCAGCAAACCACCAATCAGGCCTTCAACAGACTTCTTGGGGCTGATGGTAGGAGCCAGCTTATGCTTACCGAACTTAACACCGGTGAGATAAGCAAAGGAATCAGAAGAAAATGCAATGGCAAAGGGCATCAAAACGTAGAAACGACCCTCAGTCATCATCAAAATCCGAACGATGGAACACAGCAGATAGGGAATCAGCAGTCCGCCAACAATGCATACAGACAGTCGGCTGAAGGAAATCTTCATATCCTTGAGCATCGTTTCCACAAAAAGCAAGGAAAGGAACATCAAAATAACCACCAGTGCCACAGCCCGGGAACATCCTAAAAAGCTCCATAGGGTAACCAAAAATGCAGCCGCCATAGAATACCACAGCATACGGTTATTCTTCACCAGTTTGGTGGAATTAATCAACTCATAAGCACCAATGGCGCAAAGGAGGCCCATAATAATGGCCGTAACAATTTTCGGCAACAACAGTGGGATAATAATAACAAGAGGCAAAGTACAACCTGCCACAATTGCTCTAACCTTCATTTTTCTTTACGCTCCTCCAAACCGGCGGTTGCGCCGGTGATATTCATCAATGGCCGCATCCAGATCCTCAGGAGAGAAATCCGGCCACAATACATTCATAAACACAAATTCGGAATAAGCCGTCTGCCAGGGGAGGAAATTACTTGTACGCAGTTCTCCGGAAGGACGGATCACCAGTTCCGGGTCAGGGACACCGGCAGAATCCAAATAATCAGAGAAATCCGCTTCTGTCAGGCTGTCAGCGCTGCGCTTGCCTGCTGCAACATCTGCCGCAAAGGCACGAGCAGCCCGGATGATCTCATCTCGTCCACCATAGTTCAGGCAGAAATTCACCTGCACCTCATGGTATTCATTGGAACGGCTCTGGGTGTCCTCACAGAGCTTGCGCAGCTTGGGGCTGAGCCGGCTCAGGTCACCGAAAAAGTGAAAGCACACCCGGTTCTTTTCCATATCACGCAGAGCTTCGGTCAAATACCGCTCCAGCAGGAGCATAATGCCGGAAACCTCCTCCTGCGAGCGTTTCCAATTCTCAGTGGAAAATGCATACACAGTCAGGTACTTAACGCCGATTTCACGGCAGTAATTGGCGATACGGCGGAAGGTTTCACCGCCGGCCTTGTGACCTGCGGTGCGAGGCAGACCCCGCTTTTTTGCCCAGCGGCCGTTGCCATCCATAATGATGGCAATATGCTTCGGCGGCTCAGGCTTTTGCATATCAGAAAGTGCCATAAATCGCACCTCTTTCTATGAATAATAAAGGGAATTAGTCGTATGGGAGGGCCTTGACCCTCCCGTACAATAAATAAATTAGATCGCCATCAGTTCCTTTTCCTTGGCGGCCAGGGCTTCGTCAACCTTCTTGATATACTTATCCAGCATATCCTGCAGATCCTTCTCAGCCTTCTTCTGGTCATCCTCGGTGATTTCGGAATTCTTCTTCAGCTTCTTGACGTAGTCCATGCCGTCACGGCGGATGTTACGCATAGCCACCTTGGCCTCTTCAGCGTACTTCTTAACCTGCTTAGCCAGCTCCTTACGGCGCTCCTCAGTGAGCTGAGGGAACACCAGACGGATGACACGGCCATCGTTCTGGGGGTTGATGCCCAGGTCGGACATCTGAATAGCCTTGGCGATGTCCTTCAGGATCTTGGTATCCCAGGGCTGAATCACCAGAGTACGAGCATCAGGAGAGGAAATGGTTGCTACGCCGTTCAGGGCTGTTTCGCTACCATAGTATTCCACAGTAATCCGGTCCAGAACCTTAGCATTTGCACGGCCTGCACGAACAGCGCCGAACTCCTCTGCCAGATGGTCCAAAGACTTATCCATTCTTCTTCCGTATTCCTTAAAATCGACTGCCATAATGAGCGTCCTCCTTAAAATTTATTTTTCACGGTGGTGCCGATGGCTTCGCCCCGCACCACGCGTACAATACTGTTTTCTTCGTCCAGGCCAAAGCAGACCATGGTCATATCGTTGTCCATAGCCAGAGCCATGGCGGTAATATCGGTGGCCTTCAGGTTGTCCTCCAGCACCTTTGCATAGGTGAGCTCACTGTAGCGCACCGCATTGGGATCCTTCTTGGGATCGGCAGAATAGATAGCATCCACGTTCTTCGCCATCAGGATGGCATCCGCCTCGATCTCAACGCCACGGAGCACCGCACCGGTGTCGGTGGAGAAATAGGGGTTGCCGGTACCAGCGGCAAAGAGAACCACCTTACCCTCGTTTAAGTACCGCTCAGCGGTGTCGCGGGTGAAGTACTCCGCAAACTTGTTCATCTCCACGGCGGTCAGCACCCGGGCATCCAGACCGTGCTGTCCCAGCACGTCGGCCACAGCAATAGCATTCATAACCGTTGCCAGCATGCCCATGGCATCGCCGTGGGAACGCTGCAGCTTACCGGCGCCGTTCTTCACGCCACGCCAGAAGTTACCGCCGCCGATGACCAGACCAACCTGCACACCCATATCCACACATTCCTTGATGGAAGCACAAACGCTGTGCAGGATGGTAAAATCCAAACCGGTACCCTCAGCGCCGGCCAGAGCCTCGCCACTGACCTTCAGCAGGATACGATTATATTTTACATGATTCAAAATGTTCCACTCCTTCCTTCTAATCTCTCCTATTTTAATATATCTCAGCCAAATTGACAACCATTATTTCTGCAAATTTCAAAAATGTTTTCAGAATATTTACGCAGAACGGAAAAATATCCCGAAGCTGTGAAATTTTCGTTGCAAAACGGAACTTGATGGGTTATAATAAATCATCATTTTTAGCAAGTGAGGTAATTTACGATGGCTGAAATCACCGAAAGCAAAAATTTCATCCACGCATTTATTGATGAGGACATCGCTGAGGGCGGCCGCTATGCCGGTAAGACCGTACACACCCGGTTCCCTCCCGAGCCCAACGGCTACCTGCACATCGGCCACTGCAAGGCGCTGATCATCGACTTCGGCACTGCCGAGAAGTACGGCGGTCTGTGCAACCTGCGTATGGACGACACCAACCCCACCAAGGAAGACGTGGAGTTCGTAGAGGCCATTAAGGAAGACATCCACTGGCTGGGCTTCGACTGGGCAGATCGGTTCTACTTCGGTTCCGACTACTTTGAGAAGGACTACGAGTATGCCGTGGAGCTGATCAAGAAGGGTCTGGCATACGTCTGCGAGCTGACCCCTGAGCAGTTCAAGGAGTACCGTGGCGACCTGAACACCCCTGCCATCTCTCCCTACCGGGATCGCCCCATTGAGGAGAGCCTGGATCTGTTCGCCCGGATGCGAGCCGGCGAGTTTGAGGACAATCAGTACACCCTCCGTGCCAAGATTGATCTGGCATCTGGTAACTTCAATATGCGTGATCCAGTCATTTATCGGATCCGCCATATGCACCATCACCGCCAGGGCGACAAGTGGTGCATCTACCCCATGTACGACTTTGCCCATCCCATTCAGGATGCGCTGGAGGGTATCACCCACTCTCTGTGCTCTCTTGAGTTTGAGAACCACCGTCCTCTGTACAACTGGGTGGTGGAGAATGTTTCCGTGCCCCATACACCCCGTCAGATCGAGTTTGCCCGTCTGGGCATCGACCACACCGTGCTATCTAAGCGTAAGCTGAGAGCACTGGTGGAGAATGGCTATGTTTCCGGCTGGGATGATCCTCGTATGCCCACTCTGTGCGGTCTGCGCCGCCGTGGCTATACCCCCGCCTCCATCCGCAATTTCTGCGACCGTGTAGGCGTGGCCAAGTCCCCTAACACCATCCCCTACGCATTTTTGGAGTTCTGCCTCCGTGAGGATCTGAACGAAACCGCACAGCGTGTGATGGCTGTCCTGAAGCCCATCAAGCTGACCATCACCAACTATCCCGAGGGTCAGTCCGAAACCGTGACTGTTGAGAATAACCCCAACCGTCCTGAGGACGGCACCCGTGAGGTTTCCTTCTCCCGGAATCTGTGGATCGAAGCAGATGACTTCCTGGCCGAGCCCATTCCCAAGTATAAGCGTCTGTTTCCCAACGGACCTGAGTGCCGCCTGAAGGGTGCTTACCTGATTCAGTGCACTGGTTGCGTCACCGATGAAAACGGCAACGTGGTGGAAGTTCTGGCTACCTACGATCCTGAGTCCCGTGGCGGCGACCCCGCCGACGGCCGTAAGGTCAAGGGCGCTACCATCCACTGGGTGGATGCCAACAACTGTGCAGAAGCAGAGGTTCGTCAGTACGACAATCTGTTTAGCGACCCGGATCCCGATGCCTCCGGCAAGGACTTCCTGGCCTGCCTGAATCCCGGTTCTCTGGAGGTTCTCACCGGCTGTAAGGTGGAGAAGAGTCTGGAAAATGCCAAGGCTCCTGCCTCCTACCAGTTCATGCGTCTGGGCTACTTCTGCCCCGACAGCAAGGACTCCACTCCCGAGCATCTGGTCTTTAATCGCTCCGTCAGCCTGAAGGACAGCTTCAAGCCCGGTAAATAAAATACTAGCGGCGGCCCATCCGAGCCGCCGTATTTTTGTTGACACATATCTGAAATTATTATATAATGTTCTAAAATTTGCGCCACTGCGCAGAAAGTCGGTATATTATGGAGAAAAACCTCAATTTGAATCAGGATTCTGTGGATGCCCGTTTTAAGGACAGCAGCCCCTCCGCCACAGTGGAGCGAATCATTGCACTTCTGGCCTCCTACGGCATTGAAACCGAGGAAACTTGGCACGAAACCAGCGTCCCCTACTGCCACGCTATGAGCGTCCGGGTCAAAGGCACCCTATTCAGCACCAACGGAAAGGGCCTGACCAAGGAATTTGCCCGTGCCAGCGGATACGGCGAACTTATGGAGCGTTTGCAAATCGGTTCCATTTACAAGGGCGGTATGCAAAAAGATGGTGTCCAAACTCAGGCACTGGATGGTCGTAGCCCCGTACCTATGGACGAAATACTGAAGCATGAAGATTGGTACGATAAAATGGGCGAGAATCTGGCCCTCTACACCGGCGTTTCCATGACCGGCCGCCAGATTTTGGCACAGCATGCTGACAGTCAGGGCAATATTCCGGCTATTCCCTTTTACTGCCTCACCACCGACACAAAGGAGTATTTCCCCGCCGAGCTTCGTGGCAAAGTATACACCACCAACGGCTGCGCTGCCGGCAATACCGCTGAAGAAACATTGGTGCAGGGCCTTAGTGAGATCGTAGAACGGCATCATATGATGCGCATTATCGACGGCGGATATTCTCTGCCTGAGATACCTGAAGAAGTTCTGATGCGCTACGACACCGCTTATAGTATCATTCAATATGTCCGTTCTCAGGGCTATAAAGTTATTGTAAAAGATTGTTCTCTTGGACAAACGTTCCCTGTGGTCAGTGTGTATATTATCGACGAATCCACCGGTCGTTACCACACCCACTTCGGTGCCTATCCCAAGTTTGAGATCGCACTCGAGCGATCTCTCACTGAAAGCTTCCAGGGACATAACATTCGGGGTATTGCCCGTTTTGAGGATTTCCTCCACAAAAAACCCGGTGAATTTTCTTTCGCCAGTGTGTCCAATGAGCTTGTACTGGGCTCCCATACCAAGACCCTGAGTTTCTTCATCGGCGAGCCTTCCTATCCTTACAACCCGAATGTAGGCTTTTCCGGCGAGAACAACAAGGAGATTCTGCGCCAGTGTGTCCAATATTTCAAGGACATGGGATTCGATATACTTGTCCGTGACAATTCTTGTCTGGGTTTCCATACCTACCAAATCGTGATCCCCGGCTATAGCGAAACCTTCGTTCACCGGCTGTCCAATAGCCTCAACGAATACCGTTATGCCGCCCAAGCCATGCGAGCTCTGCGAAATCCTTCTGCCGCTCCCCTGCCGGATCAATTTGCCCTACTAATGCACATTGAGCAGATGAAGAAATTCACTGCTACCATTGGCGGTGTAAAGGGATTCCAATCCGGTGCCCGCCTCTCTGCACCGCTGACATCTCAGCAGGATAGCTTTTACATGTCCGCCACTCTGGCTTACATCTATTATGGTATGGGCAAATATACCCAGGCTATACCCAGTATCAACAATATGATCGCCTGCACAGATCAGGAAACTATGGATTTTCTTATCTGCCTGAAGCGGTATCTGGATATGAAGGTACATGTGCGCACCGCTGAGGAAACCAAGGAGCTACTGACCTTTCTGCACAAGAAGGAAACCGTGGAGAAGCTGTACGGCATTCTTGCTTCCGGGAAGAATCCTCTGGAGCCCTACACACTTCATTGTGATGAGGTATCGTGCAATTGCTGTCCCCTGAAGAGCATCTGCTACCAGCCCCGAATTCTGGAGCTAACAAATCTGATCCGATGCAAACAAGCAGAGCTGGATTTCGACAAATTCAGCGCAGAGCTGAAGGCTCTTATGTAAAAAAATCGCCGTACCGGGTTTCCGGTACGGCGTATTTCATTTCTTATCCTTCATTTGTGCCTGCAAGTGCATGCTCAGCACCGCAAGGGATGTAGCCATATTCTCCTGCTGAACCAGAATATTAGGCGGCACCTCCAAATGCACCGGTGCAAAGGTCCAGATAGCCTTAATGCCGCAGGCAATCAGCTGGTCGCACACGCTTTGGGCATTTTCCACCGGCACGGTGATGATGCCCATACGAACCTTGTGGCAACGGCAGAAGCCTTCCAACTCATCAATGTGGTAAATGGGCTTGCCGTTTGCATCCCCTTCGGGAGCAACATCAAAAGCCGCCAAAATATTCAAGCCGTAATCGGCAAAACCGCTATAGCCCAATAGCGCCTGACCCAGCTTACCAGCACCAATGAGTACCGCATCTGTGGTGTTATCATAGCCCAAAAACTGCTCGATGTCATCCACCAACTGCTCCCGGGGGTAGCCGATTTTCGGACGGCCACCGTCACAAACCATGGCCAGATCTTTGCGCACCTGCACCTCGCCCATGCCCAGAGCATTGGCCAGCGCCGTGGCGGAAATATAGGGAGAAGCATCCTGCGGAATACTGCGAAGATATGCAAGGTAACCGGGCAGGCGCTTCAGTACGGATTTGGAAATCTCTTTACGTTCCATGGCACAGCCTCCTATCGATACGAAATCATATCGATAAATTTTCATATCGATTGTACCACGGCATGACGCCATTCGTCAAGCGCAACTTGTCTGGCGGATCATTTCTTTTCGCAGGCGGAGCATGATCCGCTTCTCCAGCCGGGAGATGTAGGACTGGGAAATGCCCATTTTTTCCGCCACTTCCTTTTGGGTCAGTTCCTTACATCCCTCTAAACCAAAGCGCATCTGTACAATTTCCCGTTCCCGCTCCGGCAATTGACTCAGCGCCTGCCGCAGAACACATAAGTCCACATCATCCTCCAGCGGGCGCAGAATCATATCCTCATCGGTTCCCAGAATATCCGACAGAAGTAGTTCATTCCCGTCGTAATCCATGTTAATCGGCTCATCCAGGGATACCTCCGTCTTTTGATTGGCGATCTTGCGAATGTGCATCAAAATCTCATTTTCAATGCACCGTGAGGCATAAGTCGCCAGCTTGATATTTTTGTCCCGGCGGTAGGTACCAATGGCTTTGATCAGCCCGATGGTGCCGATGGAGATCAGATCCTCCAAATTCACCCCGGTATTTTCAAACCGCCGTGAGATGTACACCACCAGCCGCAAATTATGTTCGATCAGCAATTGCTTGGCATCCTCGTCCCCGGATTCCAGACGTTCCAACGTTTCCTGCTCCTCTTGTCCCTTCAAAGGCGGTGGCAGAACATCGCTTCCGCCGATGTAAAATACCGTTTGCTTCGGGATCAGCCCGATGGTTTCGAGAATTCTTCGCAGTGTGTCCTTCATAAAAACCCTCCCGTCAACGCTTCATACCCCAATTCATTGGGCGCAAAGGCCACCAGACAGCTACCCGTCCATGTGCCGATGCGCACATTTTCATACTTTTTCGCCAGCATCAGTGACCCGGTTCGCCCCACTGCGCTGTAAGGAATCAACCGAGCCCCGTTTACGACACCCATAGCGGATACCGGGTCGGCAAGACTGCTCTGGGTCAGCCCCAGAAGCCGTTTCCCAAACTGGGAAGACACCACCAGCACCTGCTGACCGGTAATGGGGTCAGTCAGAGAATTGCCCGTATCCCGCAGAGCGGTCATGCGAACCCCATCCAGCTCCACATCCACATATTCCTTCCCGATTTTCCCACGAAAACCAAGAACACACATCCCGGCAATCAACACCGCCGACAGCACCAGCGACAGAAAGCCTCCCCTGCCCAGTGCTACCGCCACACCCCCCAGTGCCATACTGAGCAGGACGAACAACACGCCCCGGGGGATGGCGCTTTTCCGGAAGCCAAAGGCAATTCCAGCCATCCCCACAAGGCTTAGAATACGCCACCACACCGCACCCAGAAACGTCATCCCCGGCAACACGCATACACCGCCGTACAGCCCACCCAATGCCGCCGCCAACAGCGCCCGTTTCAGTCCCAGAGGATGTCCTGCCAAGCGGTTTGTCCCCACCAGTAACAGAAAATCCACCAAAAAATTCAACAACACCAACACATCCACATAGATTGGCACCGCCTCACCTCCATGGCTACAGTGTATCAACACCAATCAAAAAAGTCGGTCGCAATCCGCACCTTCCCGAAACGCAAAAATCGGCAACCGAAGCCGGTTGCCGATTGCTTTATGCAGATGTGTTTTCCGGATGGCGGATCTCCCGGATATTCTTCTCGGTTTTGACCCGGGGAACCATCACCTCATGACCGCAGCCGATGCACCGCAGGCGCAAATCCGCTCCGGTACGCAGCACCAGCCACTTCTTCTCCCCACATGGGTGGGGCTTTTTCATAGTCAAAATATCGCCCAATCGAATATCCATGGGTTACCTCACTTTTTGATGGCATCCCAATACTGCTTTGCCGCCTGCTCCAGCTTATTGGGGCCGTATTCATAGTAGTGCTTGCCCACAAGGGCATCCGGCAGGTATTGCTGCTGCACCCAATGACCGGGGAAATCGTGGGGATACAGATATCCCTGCTCCCGTTCCATGGTGTAGCTGTCGGCGTGCATATTCTGCAAATGCCGAGGGAAATCTCCCCCCAGACCCTTACGCACATCTGCCAAGGCCATATCCAACGCAATATGACCGGAATTAGACTTGGGAGAAGTAGCCATAAGCACCGCCACATCACCCAGCGGAATCCGTGCTTCCGGCATACCAAGCTTCAACGCCATATCCACTGCCGCATTGACAATAGGGATGATCTGGGGAAATGCCAGGCCCACATCCTCTGCCGCTATGACCATCAACCGGCGGCAGGCAGAGGGCATCTGCCCGATCTCCAGCAGACGAGCCAGATAGTGACAAGCCGCATCGGGATCGGAACCACGGATAGACTTCTGCAAAGCAGACAACAAATCATAGTGGTTATCCCCATCCCGGTCTGCCCGCAGGGCACTCTTCTGGGTGACCACCTTCACATCCGCCATAGTCAGGTGGATGGTATCCCCCACCGGCATACCGGCAGAAAACAGCACCTCCACCGCATTCATGGCCTTGCGAATATCACCGCCGCAGGCGGATGCGATATACTCCAGCGCGCCTTCTTCGGGAATTGCCTTCAGCGCCGTCCGCTGTTCCATGAATTCAACTGCCCGGCGCACTGCCTTGAGAGCGCCTTCCGCAGAGATTTGCTTAAACTCAAAAACCGTAGAACGGCTCAAAATAGCGTTAAAAACGTAAAAATACGGATTTTCCGTGGTAGAAGCGATGAGAGTGATTTTACCGTTTTCAATGTGCTCCAGCAAAGATTGCTGCTGCTTTTTGTTGAAGGACTGGATCTCGTCCAGATACAGCAAAACACCGTTTGGTGCCAAAAATGTATCCAGCTCCGCCACGATCTGCTTGATGTCAGCTGTGGAGGCGGTGGTAGCGTTAAGCTTGTAGAGAGTGCGGTTGGTCCGCTGGGCGATGATATTGGCAACTGTGGTCTTGCCGGTACCGCTGGGGCCGTAAAACACCATATTGGGAATATTCCCGGAATCGATGAGCCGCCGCAAAACGGCACCTTCTCCCAAAATATGCTCTTGACCGTAAACCTCATCCAGCGTCTGCGGACGCAAAAGATCCGCCAAAGGCTGATACATCACCGCACCTCCACTCTAAAAACATGAATATATGATACCATTTCAGGCAATCTTCGTCAAGGTGTTGACAATAGAGAAAATTTACCTTATACTAAATTTACATTTTAGAAAGGAGCTTAAAAATATGATTGTTCGTGAGGTCGTCACCAGCTAACTGAATATGGGTGCCGATAAAGATGGGGGTTCAGACCTCCGGCTTTCGTGCGCCGTTTTTTAAGTACTTTCGCATATGTGGTAACCGCAGGATGCAACCCATAACGAGGGCTGCTTTGCTGCGGTATTTTTGCGCCCATTTTCAGTTGGCATATTGAAACAAAATCTGAATTTGGAGGAAAATACGTTGAACATAAACGATTGGGGCAATGTGCCCAATTTTGAAAATCTGCCGGGTATTCCGGCACGAATCACTGCTCAGCACAAGGAGCGGTACGAAATCGTCTGCCAGCATGGCATCACCCATGCCAGACTGAAAACGAAAGAATATTTTGTAGACACCCAGGATTTCCCCACCACCGGTGATTTTGTAATGGTGAACTACATTGAAAATGGCGACAGTCAGATCATCGCCACGCTCCCCCGGAAGACCTTCTTCTCCCGCCGGGAGCCTGGTCCCATTCCCAGAGATCAGGCAGTGGCAGCCAATTTTGACTATGTATTTATCATGCAATCGCTGAACATGGACTTCAACCCTAAACGGCTGGAGCGGTATCTAACCCTTGCGTGGCAGTCCGGTGCCACACCGGTGATCCTGCTGACCAAGGCGGATCTGGTGGAGGACTACTGGGACTATCTCACCCAAGTGGAACGGGTCGCGCCCGGGGTGAATACCCATGTAGTCAGCGCCCATACAGGCTACGGTCTTCCCCGGCTGAATGCCTATATGATGCCGGGAAATACGGTGGTATTTCTGGGTTCTTCCGGTGTGGGCAAGTCGAGCCTTGTCAATGCCCTGGCAGGCGAAGAGATCATGACCGTCAGCGCCATCCGGGAGGATGACAGCAAGGGCCGCCATACCACCACCCACCGTCAGTTGATCCGCCTGCAAAGCGGTGTGATGATCATCGATACCCCCGGTATGCGGGAACTGGGTATGTGGGATGTGACGGAAGGTCTTGGAGATGCCTTTGCCGATGTGGAAAAGCATCTTGGAAGATGCCGCTTCTCTGATTGTAAACATGAGCGAGAACCCGGCTGTGCCATCAAAGCAGCCATCTCCTCGGGAGAACTGGATGTTTCCCGTTGGGAAAGTTACTGCAAACTGAAAGAAGAAGCGGTAGATAAGGCGGAAATGCTCCGCCGCAAAAACGAATGGAGCAAGGGCGTTGCGAAATTTACAAAACAGAGAAAAAAGGAGATCTGGTAATGGAAAGAATCATCAAATCAATGGAAGAAAAGTATCTGCTACCCTCTCTTGAGCTGGTAGAAGCGGTATTTACCGATTATGAAAATGAAGAGGACGCAAAAATCACCCGTTCCCTTGTGGAAGAAATCCGCGCCATGCGTTTTTATCTGCCGGAGCTGGAGCTAATCATGGTGAACGAAAACGATGAAGTCATCGGATATAGTATGTTCTCACGTTTCCATTTGGAGGGAAAATATGAAAACGAACTACTGATCCTGACCCCGGTGGCTGTGAAAACCAGCTTGCAGCGGCAGCACATTTCCAAGGAGCTGATCGAATATGGCCTCAAAAAGGCTGCAGCCATGGGCTATAAGGCGGTCATCGTGGAGGGCAACCCCATGAACTACCGCAACCGGGGTTTTGTTACCTCCGAGCCTTATGGCATCACCGCCCATGAATCTGTGGGTCTGCCCGCACCGGAATGCCTGATGGTCAAAGAGCTTGTACCCGGCGCTCTTAAAAACATTCACGGTGTCGTTCAGTATTCTGACTATAAATCTCTGCATTAATATCCACAGGGGGGCAAAAGCCCCCCTATTTTTATAAAAAGGGCTTGCATTTTTTTATTGAATATGTTAATATGCAGGAGATATGCAAAAGCGTTGAATGGGCTGTCCGGTATCGGTAGCACTTCCTTAGCGAGAGTGGGATGGTGAAAGCCACTCGGGGTGTGATATTGGGCTTTCTCCCGGGAGCTGCCATCTGAAAATTAAGTAGGAATGGACGGGTGACTCCGTTAAAGGTTGCGAGTGTGTTTGCACTTCTAAGCTGCGCCTTATGGCGAATCGTGGGTGGTACCGCGGAAGGAATGCCTTTCGTCCCAGTTTGTTGGGATGATGGGCTTTTTTATTTTGTCTATGTAACCTTTTTAGGAGGAAAGATTATGAAAACACAGTTAGAGCAAATCAAGCTGAATGCCATGTCTGCTTTGGACGCCGCTGACAGCACCGCCGCTCTGGAAGAGCTGCGCATCAAGCTGCTGGGCAAGAAGGGCGAACTGACTGCCGTGCTGAAGATGATGGGCAAGCTGTCCCCTGAGGAGCGTCCCGTGATGGGTCAGCTGGCTAACGCTGTCCGTGCCGAGATCGAGGCCAAGCTGGAGGAGCGCAAGACCGCTCTCAGCGCCGCCGCTTTGGAGGCGAAGCTGGCTGCCGAAGCCATCGACGTGACCATTCCCGGCGAGGCCGTGGAGCTGGGCCATCAGCACCCCATGAACCAGGTTCTGCAGCAGGTCAAGGAGATCTTTGTTGGTCTGGGCTACACCGTGGTTGACGGCCCTGAGGTGGAATTCGCCGATTACAACTTCACCCGATTGAACATCGAAGAGGGTCACCCCTCCCGTGACCGCAGCGACACCTTCTACTTCACCGAGGACGATTCTGTCCTGCTGCGTACCCAGACCAGCTCCATGCAGATCCGCTTCATGGAGAACAACAAGCCCCCTCTGTGCATGCTGGCTCCCGGCCGTGTGTTCCGTAAGGACGAGGCCGATGCCACCCACTCCCCCATGTTCCACCAGATCGAGGGTCTGGTGGTGGATGAGCACATCACCATGGGCGATCTGAAGGGTGCCCTGATCACCATTATGCGTGCCATCTACGGCGAGGATGCCCAGATGCGTTTCCGTCCCCACCATTTCCCCTTCACCGAGCCTTCCTGCGAGATGGATATGCAGTGCCACAAGTGCCACGGCACCGGCGAGGTAGACGGTCAGGTGTGCTCCACCTGCCACGGTGAGGGCTGGATCGAGCTGCTGGGCGCAGGCATGGTGCATCCTGAGGTGCTGCGCAACTGCGGCATTGATCCCGAGAAGTACTCCGGCTTTGCCTTCGGCATGGGTCTGGAGCGTATGGCCATGGGCCGTATGCGCATCAACGACCTGCGCCTGATTTTCGATAACGACATCCGGTTCCTGAACCAGTTCTAAGGAGGTATCACGATGAAACTCAACAGAAAATGGATCAATGAGGAATTCGTGGACCTGAGCCACATTTCCGACAAAGAATTCGTGGAAACCATGACCGTCGCCGGTCAGAAGGTGGAAACTTACGAGCGTATGGACGCCGAAATCAAGAACGTAGTTGTTGGTAAGGTGGTTTCCATCGTTCGTCACGAGAATTCTGACCACATGTGGGTCTGCCAGATCGATGTGGGCGGCGAAGAGCCTGTCCAGATCGTCACCGGCGCCCAGAATGTGAAGCAGGGCGATCTGGTTCCTGCCGCTCTGCACAACTCCTGGCTCCCCGGCGGTGTTCACATCACCAAGGGCAAGCTCCGTGGCGAAAAGTCCAACGGTATGCTCTGCGGCCTTGAGGAGCTGGGTCTGACTCTGAACGACTACCCCAACGCCATTCTGGATGGCATTTGGATCCTCAACGACGAAGACTGCAAGGTGGGCGACGACATCAACCTGGTCATCGGCAACGACGACACCGTGGTGGACTTCGAGATCACCAACAATCGTCCCGACTGCTACTCCATCATCGGTCTGGCCCGTGAGGCTGCCGCCGCTTTCAATAAGCCCATGAAGCACCACGAGCCCGTGGTCAAGGGCAGCGATGCCGGCCCTATCTTCGAGATGCTGGACGTGGAGGTTCCTGCAGAAACTCTGTGCAACCGCTACTCCTCCCGGATGGTGAAGAACGTCAAGATCGCTCCCTCCCCCAAGTGGCTGCGTCAGCGGCTGAGAGCCAACGGCGTGCGTCCCATCAACAACATCGTTGACATCACCAACTACGTCATGTTGGAGTACGGCCAGCCCATGCACGCCTTCGATTACCGCTATGTTGCCTCCGGCAAGATCGTGGTTCGTGAGGCTGAGGCAGGCGAAACCCTGACCACGCTGGACGGCAACGTCCGTGAGCTGACTCCCGGCATGTTGGTCATCGCCGACGAGAGCAAGCCCATTGGTCTGGCTGGCATCATGGGCGGTGAAAACTCCGAAATTCTGGATGACTCCACCACTGTCGTCTTTGAGTCCGCCAACTTCAACGGCACCTCCATCCGTCAGACCGCTCTGGCGCTGGGTATGCGTACCGTGTCCTCCGGCAAGTTCGAGAAGAATCTGGATCCCATGATGACCGTTCCTGCTGTGCAGAGAGCCTGCGAGCTGGTGGAGCTGCTGGAATGCGGCGACGTGATGGACGGCATCATCGACATCATCAACTATGTTTCCTCTCCCAAGACTCTGGAGCTGGAGCCCGAGAAGATCAACCGTCTGCTGGGCACCGACATTTCCGAAGCCGACATGGTGGCTTATCTGAACCGTCTGGAGATCCCCGTTGAGGGCCGCACCATTCACGTTCCCTCCTTCCGTCCCGACCTGAACCTGATGGCGGACATTGCTGAGGAAGTGGGTCGTTTGTACGGCTACAACGAGATTCCCACCACCGCCTTCAAGAATTCCACCCAGGGCGGCTACTCCCCCTTCATGCTCCTGGAGAACAAGGCTGGCCAGCTGTGCCGTAGCCTGGGCTACAGCGAGATCATCACCTATTCCTTCGTTTCCCCTGCTATTTTCGATCAGATCCGTCTGCCTGCTGATTCCGTTCTGCGTAATGCTATGCGGATCCAGAATCCTCTAGGCGAGGACACCTCCATCATGCGTACCATTGCGGTGCCCTCCATGCTGGACATTCTGTCCCGGAACTACGCTTATCACAACAAGACCGTCAAGCTCTACGAGCTGGCTAAGATCTACCTGCCCACCGAGGGTCAGGTTCTGCCTGAAGAGCCCAAGATGCTGATGTTGGGCACCTACGGCCCCAACGCCAGCTTCTTCAGCCTGAAGGGCGAGCTGGAGGCTGTGCTGTCCGGTCTGCGGATCAAGAAGGCCAGCTACAGCGCCGTCACCGACAATCCCACCTACCACCCCGGTCGTTGCGCCAAGGTGACCATCGATGGCGTAGATGTGGGCGTGATGGGTCAGATCCATCCTCTGGTCGCCCAGAATTACGGCATTGACGTGGATGTTTACTGCGCCGAGATCAGCTTCACCAAGCTGTTCGACCTGCAGCTGCCCGATGCCACCTACACTCCCCTGCCCAAGTACCCCGGCGTTTCCCGTGACCTGTCTTTGATCTGCGACGAGGCCATTACCGTTGCTCAGGTTGAGGACGTGATCACTGCCGCTGCCGGCAAGCTGCTGCGTGATGTGAAGCTGTTTGACATCTACCGTGGCACCGGCGTGCCCGAGGGCAAGAAGAGCATGGCCTTCTCCCTGCAGCTCCGCGCCGATGACCGCACCCTGACTGACACCGATTCCGAGGGCGTCGTTTCCAAGGTCTTGGCCGCTCTGAGCGAGAAACTGGGTGCCATTCTGCGGTAATCCGTGAAAAAAGTCTGCTTTAGGGGCTTTACACGAACATTATTTTGGGGTATAATAACCATATTCATATTCAGGAGGTCGATAACATGACAGATAATACCATTAAATTCACTGTTCCCAGCGATGACAAGCAGCATATGCGCATTGTACTTCGCAATGTATTCGACGCGCTGAATGAGAAAGGCTACAACCCCATCAATCAGATCGTCGGCTACCTGCTCACAGAAGACCCCACCTATATCACCAACTACAACAATGCACGCAGTATGATCTGCAAGTTGGATCGGGATGAGCTTCTGCAGGAGTTGGTTCGCTGCTATCTGTTTGAGAACAAGTGATTCTCGCCAAGGGGTTTTGCCACGGTAAAACCCCTTGTTTCTTTCATACTTCCCCCTCCGTCTTACCAACAAAATCCAAAATTTCGGTAATGGATTCCAGTTTAACCGGATTCGCCCAATTTCGGTTGACAAAATAGTTACGATTTGTTACCATTTCCACACACTTACGAAAGGAGGTTTTCCAAATGTCTGAAGAAAAGGTTCTGATGTACAAGGGCCATCCCCTGATGCGCAAGGACAACATGATCTATTACGGCTCCATGGCCGACTCTCACATCGTGATGCTCCAGATCCTTGAAACCAAGAAGATGGGCGATACCGACATCGCCACCCGGGTTTCCGTGCAGCTTCAGCTCACCGACCCCAACGCCAGAAGCCGTGATCGCGTCGTGAAGAAGAGCGAGAAGGCTGGTCTGTACACCGCTTTGGATTTTGGCAGTGTATGGCTGTCCCGTGCTTTGGCGGGTAAATAATGTAAGACGGAGGGCAACGTATGAAACGATTTACACGAATGATTTGTACTGCGCTGGCACTTCTTCTGTTTGTCAGCGGCACCGCCGTTGGCGCTAAGGCCAGCGGCGATATTTTTTCCACCCATATTGGCACTGTAAACGCCAGTTCTTTGCGGCTGCGCAGCGGCCCAAGCACTTCTTCCGCAACCATCGCTTATGCGCCCAAGGGCGATTATGCCATGGTCATCGGTAAGACTGGCTCCTGGTATCAGGTAATCTACAACCTGAAAACCGGCTACATGCATGAAAGCTATCTGCAAACCAGCGCTGTTAAAAACATTGAGCTGGGTTACGGCAAGGTCAACGCCACCAAAGTCAATCTGCGCACCGGCCCCGGCACCTCTTACAGCGCCATCGGTCAGGCCAACACCGGCGACAAGGCCTACATCATTGGCCTGAACAACAAATGGTATAAGATCATTTACGGAAATTCCATCTGCTACATTCGCAGTGACTATCTGGATCTGACCGAGATCCCCTACGAGAACACTGCATCCACTAAAAAACCTTTGTTCTTTGTGGACGGCAAGTCCACCGGCGTGACGCCCAGTGCCTCGGCACTGAATGGCAACACCGCTTCCAAAAACGACATTGTGGCGGAGGCCAAGAAATATATCGGTACCCCCTATGTTTGGGGAGGCACCACCACAAAGGGTTTCGACTGCTCCGGGTACACCCAGTATGTGATGAAGCGATGCGGCATCACCATCCCCCGCACCACTACCGAGCAGTACAAGATCGGCACCTATGTTGCCAAAAGCAACCTGCAACCCGGTGATCTGGTATTCCTGCAGAATACATACCGGGAAGGCATCTCCCATGTGGGCATCTACATTGGCGACGGGAAAATGATCCATGCCTCCAGCTCCAAGGGCGTTGTTATCAGCGACCTAAGCAGTTCCTACTACGTCCAGCACTATTACGGCGCCCGGCGGATATTTTAATTGTAAACTTTTTTCGGCACCCTCTGGGTGCCGACTTTTTTGTCTTGATATCACGAAAAAAATCGTATATAATACCATTATAAAGAATTAACAAGAAAGGAAGATCATAATGGCAGGACAATATGAAACCAATAACCGCCGCAGAAAGCGCCGCAAGGGTACCCAATGGTATAAGATCATTCCTGTGATCATCGCCAGCGTACTGGGTGTGGTTTGTTTGATCACCGTGACTATTGCCATCGCCGCCGTTGTGCAAAAAATGAATGTTCCCACAGAAGACGGCGGATACATGAACGTCACCACGACTGCTCCCACGCAGCCAACAACCGCAAAGCCTTCCATTGAGCAACCGCAGGTTCAGGAGCTTGTGGCCAGTGCCGAGTTCGTTGCCCAGGGCTACGACTATCAGAAAGCCATTTCCATGCTCCAGTCCTACGAGGATTACGAAAAAATACCGGAGTTGGCCCAAATTGTAGCCCAATATGAGCAGCAGGATGCGCAACTGGTCACTTACCGCTCTCCCGAAACTGTGACTCATATTTTCTTCCACTCTCTCATTGTGGATCCGGATCGGGCATTCGACGGTGACGAAGATCAAAACGGCTACAATATGTATATGACTACTGTGGATGAGTTCAAGGCCATTCTCAACGAGATGTACAAGAAGGGCTTTATCCTTATTTCACCGTACGACTTAGCCTATAATGCCGGTACCGAAGAGGAACCCAATTTCGTTTATGGCAACATTCGCATTCCCGATGGCAAGATTCCCTTTATTATGAGCCAGGATGATGTGAATTACTACAGCTACATGATCGGCACTGGCAACGGCAAGAACGAGACTCCCGTATTTGTGGACTCCAAGAATGACGGCTTTGCTCACAAAATCGTTATCGGCGAAGACGGCAAGCCTACCTGTGAATATATGGATGCCGCCGGCAATATCACCACTGGCGACTACGATCTGGTTCCCGTTCTGGAAACCTTTATACAAGAGCATCCGGATTTTTCCTATCATGGTGCCCGCGCCATTCTGGGTATGACCGGCTATGAAGGCGTTTTTGGTTATCGTACCAAGCCTTCTTATGAGGCCGCCATGGGCAGCGAAGCCTACGCTAAGGAAGTGGAAGACGCCAAGGCTGTAGCACAGTGCCTCCGGGACAATGGTTGGATTCTCGCAAGCCATTCTTACGGTCACCCGGCTTATGGCAATCTCACTGCAGATCGTGTAGCCTCCGACTCCGACAAGTGGGAGGATACTGTTCAATCTGTCATCGGTGATACCGATGTCATCCTCTACCCTCACGGCTCTGATATTCACAACTGGAAAAAATACGATTTCACCAACGAAAAATTCAAGGCTCTCTACGAAGATGGTTATCGCTACTTCTTCAATGTGGATGGCAATCAGTACTGGAATCAGTTGGGTAGCAACTACTTCCGTGGCGGTCGCCGGAATCTGGATGGCTACCGTATGTACCACCACCCGGAAAAGCTGAAGGATCTGTTTGATGTAGAATTGGTATTTGATCCGGTTCGTCCTCTCCCCGTTCCCTCCGTCGGTGGAGGAATGTAAGAAATCCATATATGCCTGCCGGATTCCCGGCAGGCATTTTTTCATGTTTTGGGGACATAATAACGAAAAAACAAGGAGGTTCCCATGGCACAAAACAAGCGTGGTCGACAAAGCTTCATTCCAAGCATCCGTCCGGTTATTACAACCTGGGCAAGTATTGCCGGCAAAAAGGAAAGCGAAGGCCCATTGGCCAAAACATTTGATATTGTTTCCAAAGATACCTATTTTGGTGAAAAGACCTGGGAACAGGGAGAGAAAAAGCTCCAGCAAATGGCTCTTCACACCCTGCTCACAAAGGCAGGACTGATGCAGAAGGACATTGATCTGGTTTTTTCAGGGGATCTGCTCAACCAGTGCATCGGTTCTTCCTTTTCTCTGCGGAATCAAAATCTGCCCCATTTGGGGCTTTACGGAGCCTGCTCTACTATGGCAGAAAGCCTGCTTCTGGCATCTATGACAGTAGGCGGTGGCTATGCGGATCGGGTGGTAGCCATGACCTCTTCCCATTTCGCTTCTTCGGAGCGGCAGTACCGATTTCCTCTGGGCTATGGCGGCCAGCGTCCGCCAACCGCACAGTGGACAGTCACCGGTTCCGGTGCGGCACTGGTCTGTGCTGAGGGTAACGGGCCTACTGTGGAAAGCTGTACCATCGGCACTGTGCATGATTTGGGCATCACCGATGCCAATAACATGGGTGCCGCCATGGCACCGGCAGCTTTTCAGACCATCCGGGCTCACTTTGACGATCTGGACACACGCCCCGAGGATTACGACATGATCGTCACCGGCGATTTGGGGCAGCACGGCAAGGAGGCCCTGCTGGAGCTGGCGCGACTGGATGGCATCAATCTGGGCGGAAAACTGGCGGATTGCGGTTGTATGGTCTTTGACAATACCCGTCAGGATGTCCACGCCGGTGGCTCCGGTTGTGGGTGCAGTGCCATTACCCTTTGTGGCGATTTACTGACGAAGCTTTACACCGGCAAGCTCAACCGCATCCTATTCTGCGGTACCGGGGCTCTGCTGTCCCCCACATCCACCCAGCAGGGGCTGCCCATCCCAGGGGTGTGCCATGCGGTATCCATTCTTTCCGGGAGGCACTGATATGGACTATGTAAAAGCGTTTCTTTTTGGCGGTTTGCTGTGTGTCATCGGACAAATTCTTATCGACAAAACCAAACTGACTCCGGCAAGAATTTTGGTATGCTATGTTGTGGCAGGTGTCATTCTCAGTGGCGTGGGACTATATCAGCATTTTGCAGACTTCGCCGGCGCAGGCGCAACTGTGCCACTTACCGGGTTCGGACACTGTCTGGCCAAGGGTGTCCGGGATGCGGTGGATGAAATGGGCTTTCTGGGTATCTTCACCGGTGGTTTGAAAGCGGCAGCCGGCGGCATCACCGCTGCCATCACAGCCGGTCTATTGGCAAGTTTTGTATTCAAAGCCAAGGATAAATCCTGATTTTCCGGGCAAAATATCTCTGCGGCGTACCGCAGAAAGATATTTACGGAGGAACGGAACATGAATAACCAGAACCAGAATAACAACCAGAACCGCAACCAGAACCAGAACCAGAATCAGAACCAGAACAGCAATCGCAACCAGAATCAGAACAACAACCAGAATCAGAACCAGAACAACAGCCAGAACAAGAACTGCCGCTAAAGAAATGGGACGCCCTCAAAAGAAGGCGTCCCAATTACATTATAGTACAAGCAGCTTTCCAAGCCGGAAGAAATATAGACTTTTTTCCTTCACTGGTAAGCCAAAGATTCGGCTCATGGCATCGGCGTAGGCATCCACCTGGGGCTTATACCCAGCAACGGACATTTCCAGGCTCTGTTCTGTGACCCGATCAGTCTTAAAGTCCACAATAGTCAGTCCGTTCGGCTCCACAATGGCACAGTCCACAACACCCTGAAGAAGAATTTCCTCTCCCTCCAAGCCGTCGCCGTAGGCTTCTCCCTTATCCAGAATGGAGAATTTGAACTCCCGCAGCACCTCTTCCCCGAAGCGGATCCGCTGTCCCAATTCCGTTTCAAAAAATGCCGCGATTGGCTCCACGGGTACCATTTCGCCCATCTGCTCCGTGAGGATCCCAGCCTCCACAAGCCGATACACTTCACGCTGAACACCGGCAGCATCGCCGCAGGCATTGTAATCAATAAACTGAAGCAGTGTATGGATAGCAGTACCGTATTCCGTTCCCCGTACCGACTGCTCCACAAAGGCTGGCTTGCGCCAGGAGCGGTGAATGGGTTTCGGCTCCGGTGTATTTTCCGCTGCCTCCTGATCCTTCAGGCGACCCTTTCGCTGGGTTGCCGTCTGCTTGGAAGGGGCACGGGTCGCTTCATCATACGCATAGGTAAAGGAAAGGTTTTTCTGCAGCACAGTCAGCATTTCCTTTGGGAAAGTGACCTTTTTTTCTGCTTGCAAGCCAAAGCCTTCCTCCGGAGGCGCATTTTCCACACGAATCAGCCACGGATGCTCCTGCACCGTCACACGGGAAGGCTTGCCGCCCAGATTGAACAGTTCTCCTGCCTCGATTCGGGTCAGCGCCGCAAGCAGCACCCACTCACCGGGACAGCCAGCCTCCCGTGTAAGTAGCTCCTTGCAACCCATGTTCATTCGGGCAACCATATCCTGAAGTTCTCCCTCCAAAGATCGAGAGGCATAGGTCATGATCAGCCGATCCTTGGCACGGGTCATGGCCACATACAGCACACGCAGCTCCTCAGATACACTTTCCGCACCGATCCGGGCGCTGATGGCCCGCTTAGCTACAGTGGGATACCGCACCCGGCGAACCGCATCTGCCGCAGCAATGCCGATTCCCAGTTCCTTATGACAAAGCACCTGAGCCCGCTGACTTTCCCGGTTAAATTCCCGGCCAAGACCGCTCAAAAATACCACTGGGAACTCCAAGCCCTTAGACTTGTGAATGCTCATAATGGTTACCGCACCGCTGCCGGACTGCTCAGCGCCCACGATCAGGCCCTTATCCTCCATAGCATCCAGATGCTCCAAAAAGCGCCCCAAATCCCGCTGTCCGCCGGCTTCAAAGTCTGCCGCCAGCTGATAGAAGGTTTGCAAATTCTCCGCTTTTTCCGGATTCATCGCCCGATAAATGCTGTCCATCCGGGTTTCCACAAAGATCGTTTCCAGCAGTTCTGTTACAGAGCGCATTCTGGACTCTTTGCGAAGCTTCTGTAAGAACGAAACAAATTCTTTACATTTTATCGAATCATCCCGATAGATTGCATCATAAACGGAACATTTCTTATTCTTTCCGCGGAATGCAGCCAGATCATCGGCAGTAAATTCAAACACCGGGCTTGCCAGCACCGCAGCCAAAGGAATATCCAACTGAGGGTTTTGGATCATCTGCAAAAGGGATCGCAACACGCCGATCTCCTCTGTTTGAAGCAGATCACAGCCACCGCCGGTGGTGCATCGGATTCCCTTGCGCTCCAGCGCCATGCGATACTGCTCACCCACCGAACCGGGAGAACGAAGCAAGATGACAATATCCTCCGGTTTGATCCGTCGCTGACCGGCCTTATCACGAATATAATGATCCCCCCGGATCAATTCACTGATCCGCTTGGCAACAAACGCCGCTTCCTCAGCATAGGTATCCTCCTGCACATCGATGGCATACAGCTCCACCTCCGGCTCTGCAAGAGGCTCATGGGGGATACCCTCATACAGCGCCTCATCCTCGCCATAGTATAGGCCACCCACCGCAGGACTCATGCAAGTTTCAAACACACAGTTTGTGGCAGCCAGCACCGCACCGCAGGATCGGAAATTCCGGCTCAGGACAACCTTTCTTCCCTCCCCGGCCTTCGCTTCAGCAGCCGGGACGAAAGAGGCATACTTCTCCAAAAAGATCCCAGGATCAGCCAGACGGAACTGGTAAATGGACTGCTTCACGTCACCGACCATAAAGCAATTCTGCCCCTTGATGGTGAGTGCGCCGTAAATAGCATCCTGAACCGCATTGGAATCCTGATACTCGTCCACCATCACTTCCCGGAAGCGTGCGCCGATCTCATGTGCCACCGATGTGGCTGTACTGCGGCTCTTTCCAAGTAGCAGATCCAATGTCCGATGCTCCAAATCACCGAAATCTAGAACTCTGCGACGTTGTTTAGCCTTATCATACACCTGCCCAAAGCGCCGCACCAGCTTGACCATGCCACGCACCGCATCGGCAGAGCTTTGCAAATCTGCCAACACCTGCGCAGACGGATCGGTAAAGCTGCGCATCATGCGCTCCAAGCCCTTTTTACAGCCGTTTCGCACCGCCTTGATGCCATCGATCAGGTCGGTATCGGTGCATTTCTTGGAAAAACGCAGGGTGCCATAATCAATACTCCGCCGGGACACCACCTGATCCCAAGTAGCGCTTTCCCGCAGGTGCCGCAGCTGATTCACCGTATCGCTGAGAATGATCGCCGGCTTTTCCATCTCATCAGCAGCCGCCGCCAATGTGGCACATCGCTCCATGGCTTCGATCTGCAGATCCAGATAGGAAAACAGCTCGTCCATCAGATATCTTTGCCAAACAGACTCTCCATCCTCCGCTTCCACAGCCTTCACGCAACGATCCAACCAGCCTTCCGGATCCAAATGGCACCGGGCGCTGTCGTAAACCTTCAAGAGAATCTCCGGTACCTGCCGGTCATCCCGACCAATGCCCTGCGTATCCACAAAGGCGCAAAACTCCGCATCCTCCCCAGCATGGTCATAGGCCTCTTCCAAAACCTGCTCCATGGCGGTATCCCGAAGCTGGCGGCACTCATTTTCATCTGCCACACGGAAATCTGCGCTCAGATCCAGCCGGTAAGCATACTGGCGCAAAATATCGCCGCAGAAGGCGTGAACTGTAGAAATAGTGGTCATGTAAAGCCGCTGAAGCTGTTGCTGCAGGTGCCGATTTTCAGGCTCCTGGGCAATCCGCTCCGACAGTTTGGCGGCAATCTTACCCCGAAGCTCAGAGGCTGCCGCTTTGGTGTAAGTAATGATCAAAAATTCGTCGATATTAGCAGGATTCACCGGGTCAGTAAGGTATCCCATCAGCCGGTCTACCAGAACCTTCGTCTTACCGGAACCGGCTGCCGCAGAAACCAGCAGCTTGCCACCACGATCACTAACCGCTTGGGCCTGTTGGGGCGTCAATTTCTCAGCCATGGGTATCCTCCTTTCCGATCTCCTCCCAGAACCGCTGGGCGGTCATAGTTTTATAATTCCGCCGGCCTTCCACCGACTCCTTGTGGCACACCGCTCCATAGGGACAGAATGCGCAGGCACTGTGGCTGGTGCCACGGGTGTAAGGATTGGGGTCTACCAATCCGGAGGCGATCTCATCCACCATCTTGCCCAGAACGGAAAATACATATTTCCGCAAGCTTCTCATCTGCTCCCGGTCTGCCAAATCACCAGAAAGAGAACCGTCCTTTTTCCGGGTGCAGCAGAGTCTGCCCATGCCATCATCCGGATCCATGGCCGTCAGCACCAGCTCATCCATAAGAAGCAGACCCTTCCGCTTCCAAAGCTTGCGCCGTTCGGACTGCTCGTCCTCCTCAGCGCCGTCCAGACTCACATAGGGTACCCGTGCCGGGAAATACTGGACGCCGGCACCCACACGCTTTTCGCCCAAAACTTCCTGTCCCTCCTGCTGAAGAGCAAAGAGGTACAAAAGCATCTGCAGTCCCACGCCGTTGAACACGTCGCAGTAATCAAAATCCTTCTTACCGGTTTTGTAATCCACCACCCGGAAGAAGGTGGTATCCGCAACCTTATAGGCATCCACCCGGTCAACAAAGCCCCGTAGCTGGGCTTCCATGCCCTTAGCAGGAATCTGGATAGGTGCCATTTTTTCATGCTTGCCAAAGCCCAACTCAAAGTCCACCGGAGCAAATTCACCGGCGCTCAGCTCCTGCCACAGCTCCTGAACCACCAAATCCAGTTCCTGCATATTCCGGCGGAAGAGATATTCCACCCGCTGTGAATCCAGCTGTCCGAAATGCTCCTTGGCATAGCTGTCGGAAAATTCCTTGGCCAGCGCCAACGTATCCTCCAAACTCACCTGATGGAAGCCGCCCCGGTTCATTACCTCCCGGGCAGTATCCTCCAGCACCGCATGGACATAGGTGCCGAATTCCGCAGGGTCAACGGTAGCTTCCTTCCGCTCCCGTGCCCGCAGGCCATATTTCATAAAGTAGGAGAATCGACACTCTGCTTGACGGTCCACCTGAGAAGCAGACAAATTCAGCTTATCGCCGTACAAGGCACGGACATTGTCATGGGCAATGGTGCCAAGGGTATAATCCTTTCGGCGGCACACCGCATCGTATTCTTCGGAAAGGGCCAATTCCTGCGCACCATCCACCGCACCGTATTGGGCAAGAAGCGCCGCCGCATCGTACTTATTGGCAGGAAGTGCTGCAGGGGTGATGATTTCATCCCCAACCAGATCCAACAATCTGCGATACACATAAGAGGGCTGTGCGCTGCAGCAGGACACGGTGACAGTCTGCTTTGCACCACAGAACACCCCATAAACCTCCGCAAACTCCGCCTGAATACCTTCCAGCGCACCGCCGGTGAGGGGCACCTCCAATTTCCGAAGCATTGTCCGTTCCTGATCGGTCAGCACGCCATCGGTGCTGCTGTAACCGGGCAATGCGCCTTCCGCCGCACCAAGCACAAACAAATGCTCCGAGCGCTGACAGCGCATAGCCGACACCGGTCCAACGGTGACAGCATCCAGCAAAGAGGGAATCGTACCCACATCATACTGATTCAGCAGCAGCATAAACAGCCGCTGGAAAGCATCATCATCCCACTGAGTATCACCCAGCACGTCGTGGAGCTGTTCCAGTGCTGTAAGCAGAATCTCCCATAGCTGATTGAGGATCTGGGCGCTGCGGTTATCACCCTCCGCATCCAGCCGAAGGGCCAATTTATCCAGCCGCTTAGCAAGCTGAATATCCTCCAAAAAGGCATACAGCGCCGCTACCTGCTCACTGAGCTTCGTAGCCTGACGGAAGCCCTGAGCCAGTCGCTCCAAGGGTGCCACGATTTGCGCTCTTGCCGTTTCCAAACGTGCCAAACGGTCACGGGTCACATCGTTCCACTCGCCGCTGAGTCCCTCCGGGTGGTTCACCCATTCCTGCTTCCAACGGTTGCCGCTGATACCCCAAATATATGCGTAATTTTCCAGAAGGTCACATTCATGCTGGCTCACCGGCGACAGTGCCGAACGCAGATATCGAACAACGGCCTTCTGCTCGAAGCCGCCCAATGCCGCTTCCAAAGCGGTCAGCACCGTGGTCACCGCACCTTTGCTAAGAATATCCTCATTGCCGGACAGATAAACCGGGATCCCCATGCGCCGAAACACCAAACCGATCACCGGTCGGTAAGCGCCCATATCGGTGCAAACTACACTAATATCCCGATAACGGCAGCCGGACTGCACCAGTTCCATAATGTCCCTTGCCGCCTGCGCGCACTCCTGATGAATACTCTCAGCGGTGCGCAGGCGCAAAGCATCCTGAAGATGGGGCATGGGGGTGATTTTGCCCTGAAACAGCAAATCACGCACCGGTTGCAGAACACCGCCGTCGGCAACCGTCCGAATCGTCACCTCTACCCCAGCACGACGAGCGATCTTGATCAGCTCTGCTGCAGTGGTACCAGCCTTTTCAAAAGCCATGGCTTTACTTCCCGGCTCATCACAGTTCAGGCTCACAGTAACCTGCTCAGAGGTACGAATGAAATGCTCCAGAACAGCCATGTGTTGCCGGGTAAAATCCGGAAATCCATCTATGTAAAATACGTGTTTTTCGCCAAAATCACCGGATTCCAGAAGTTCCAGAACCCAATTCATCTGATCCCGGGGGTCTCGCTTGCCTCGCTGGCACAGCGCATCGTATGCCTCCAACAGCAAAGAAAGCTCCTCAAGCTTTTGCGCCAAAGCACCTTCCGTGCGCTGGGATGCCAACATCAGATCCTTGGGAGAAATGCAACAGCGCTTAAACTCATCCACCGCATCCACCAGCTGGGTCAGAAATTCCGGCTTGGTTTCCACAGCAGCATAGGCCTTCAGCCTGCCGTGAAGCTGACGGGCAGCCGCAGCCATTGCTACCACCCGTCCGCCATTATCCAAGCAGGGCATCAACCCTTGCTGGGCATCCTCCGCCACCGGCCGCGCAAGCCGGGTAAAGGACAGCACTTGTGCGTACCTGCTGGCGGTATCCCCTGCCTGCTGGCACAGCCGCCGCTCCATATCGTGGCTGATCAGCTCCGGCACCAGCAAAATGCGGCCGCCTTTTTTCGCCGCCACATCTGCCGATACCGCCTCCAAAATCGTATCCGTGTTCGCAGTCCAGTCCTTGCCAAGAATCAACTCCAGCATGACATACACCGCCTTTCTCTAATCTGCCACTATTTTACCACAGATAACGTCCCAAAAAAAGGGCATAATTCAACCTTTGCGAAAATAATTTTCCAGTTTTCCAAGACAATCCAAGAAGAAGAACCGGATCTGGTAGCCATCCTGCCCGGTAAGACTGGCGCTGAGGCTATCAGAAAACCCGGCACCGGCGGCCACATCCTCCACCTCTTCCGAGGCAGCGGGCACGCACAGCTTCGGGAACACCACACACCACCAATTTTTCCCCTCTCCGCTACCGATGGTCACCCGAAGAGAATCATAGACCCCGGCAGGCAAAGAGAATGTGTCGTAGACTCGGGTCGGGAACGCTTCCTCATCCAGAGTCACGAAAGCGGTGTCCTCCACACCAAGAGCTACAAGCACCTCATTGGCGGTATCCTGCAGATCGTCCAAAGATTGAGCAAGGATGATAAATGCATCCCTCTTATTTTCTGCAGTAGCAAGGATCTGCTCCATCTCCGCTAAAATTGCATCCCGAACCTGCAGCTTCACAGCCTGATCCGCCTCACTATCGGAATCCGCAACCACATGCAGGCGGATAATATCGTCCTTCAGGGTCTTTTTGTCCCGAATCAGGGTGCCGCTGAAAAACGCCGCCGCAATCAGCGCCACTACCAACAGTTTTTTGAAAAATTTCCACATAAAAATCACCGTCCATACTGAATAACTCCAGTATGGACGGTTTTCGGTAATATTAAACAGGTTTGGCAATAAAAATCTGAGGATAGTTTTCCTTGAGCATACTGCAAATCACAGCCGCAACCTCAAACTCCGACACAATGGCATACACCGCAGAGCCGGAACCGCTCATCAGGTATCCTACAGCGCCGTAATTGTGGAAAACGGATTTGATATAGTTCAGCTCCAGATGATCCTCTGTAACAACCGGATCGAATACGTTGCACAGATTCTGGGCAACCTTCAGCAGATCACCGGCAAGCAGCGCACTCTCCATTGCATTTTGGTCGGGGCGCTGACCGATGACGGTTTCATCGATTTTCTTGTACAGCGCAGGAGTCGATACCGGGAAATCCGGCTTCACCACAACCATCACGCAGTCAGGCATATCCGGCAGCTTGCGAAGCTTCTCGCCTCTGCCCTCGCACATCATGGTGCCGCCCACTACGCAGAAAGGAACATCACTGCCAACCTGAGCGCCCAACTCTGCCAGAGCCCAAATGGACAAAGGGTTGCCATAGTAATCATTCAGGGCACGAAGCACCGCCGCAGCATCGGCGCTGCCACCGCCCAAGCCTGCTTCACTGGGGATCCGCTTGGTGATGCGGATGGTCAGGCCGTCGGGATCTTTATGCAATGCATTGCAGTAGACCTTAGCGGCCTTCCATGCCAGATTCCGCTCATCGCAGGGAATCCCCTCCTTGTCGCATTCCAGCGACCAAGGCTTGCCGGTTCCCACATCGATCTCAATATCATCCCGCAGAGAAATGGTCTGCATCACACTTTTCAGGTCATGGTAGCCGTCCGGGCGCTTGCCCAGCACGTCCAGAGTTAAATTCACCTTGGCATAGGCCGGTTCAAAAAGGGTGGTCATTTAATTTTCCGTCCTTCCAGATAGTATCTCTTCTCCCGGGCGTGGCCCATGGAAAAGGTCTTGCGAGGCAGTGCACCGCCGGAGATGACACCACGGAACAGCTGATGCTTTTCCATGGGCGGCAGCAGGAAACCGATGGCATTTTCCTTCTGTGCCAAAGCACGCACCTCATCATCGCCGTGGATATAGTCAATATCGCCGCCATTCTCGGCCAAATAGGCATCCAGGAACTCCTGCAGAACTGCAACGGCCAGCTCGCCCTTGCTCTTATCCAGAGAAATGACACCGCTGCGCTCACCGATGACCCATTCCACCTGGAAGCCGCCTTCGGCGCAGACGCCGTTCAAAGCGGTCAGCAGCTTGTCACAGTCTACATTCTCCACAATGCGGTGGATGGGAGCAAACACCTGGGAATCATCGTGAATATTCTGCAGCTCCACCAGAGAATACCGGGCAGGATGATTCGAAAGATCCTCACCGGGGTTGGCAGCCTTCAGGGCTTCATAGCAGCTCTTGGCGGTAGCCAGAGAGTGGTTGCCATCGCCCACAGCCAGCAGCACAGAACCGCCCAGATCGGCGTACTTGTCCGCAACGCTGGCGCTGAACTTGGCAAATCGCTCATCAAATTCCTTCGCCACCTGACCCTGAACCAACCAGCCACGTACACGTCCGCCCTGCTCCATCAGCTCAAAATCGTACAGCACCGGCAACGTATCCCGCACAGCCTGCACCGGCTCGATGAGCAGCTTCTGATCATCGTCGCACAACATCAGCACATGGGGCAGCTCCACAGCCGCATCCTTGCGCACCCGCTGGCGGGGCGGAATCCGCTCCAAAACGGTCTTTTCCGTGGCACGAATGTCGGAATTGGAGCCAACATGGTAGTCATAGGCTTCCAGATCCACCGCACCCAGCAGACCGGGACGGACGGAGCCATCGGCCAAGGTACGTTCAATGTAGATGTAAGAATCGGGATAGACTGCAAAAACGTCCTCCTGCAGATACTTCTGCATAGTGGCATTGATCTGCTGCACCCGCTCAGCTTCGTTACCGGAGCCCAGCTCTGCCTCAGGCAGGATCATGTGCAAAGTGGAAGGTGCATCTCCAACAGTCTTGCGAACCCGCTGCCAGTAGGCAGGATCAGAGGTAAACTGATCGCAGGCAATGACTGCCCACTTCTCAAGCTCCGCCGCCTTGGGCAGCAGAATATCCGTGCTTTTGAAAACATTCATAAGTAAGCCCTCTCTTTTTTAGCTTTCTAACATTATAACGTAAAAGACCTTTTCCGTCAATGCGAAAGTATAGATTCCGCAAAACCGGGTATTCTAACACCATCCAAACTTTTGAAACGGAGGGTAAGCAAATGCTGGATATTTTGGCGCTGATCCTGTCGATCATCGGCAGTATTAACTGGGGTCTGATCGGTATTTTCCAATTTGATCTGGTCGCATGGATTTTTGGCGGTCAGGACGCAGTTTTCAGCCGTATTATTTACACTGTCATTGGTCTTGCAGGACTGTGGTGCATTTCCTTCTTGTTCCGCAAGAAGCGCTGCGGCTGTGATGAGTAAGAAAAAGGAGCTGCCTAAGCAGCTCCTTTTGCATTATTTGATACGTACAATACAGATGTAATCATGCTCACCGATGGTGATGGAGATTTTCACACCGTTATTGGGAGACTTGGCAACACCGGTAACCGTGGTACCCTCGATTGTGACGCATTCCTCATTGGAAATGGTCCAATCCACTTCTTGAACCTTACCATCCGCATCTTCCAGCGTCAGTTTAAATGTGCCGCCCACATTCAAAGATACGTCCGCATTGAATTCATCACCGTAACGGGAAACACGACCATTGATCTTCAGGATGTAGGTCTGTGTGGGATCCATGGGCTCTTCAAAGTCGCAAACAACCTTGACCTTCCGCTTGGTAGCATCACCACATTCAATGCTAATGACAGCTTCACCCTTACCATTGGCAGTCAGATTACCCTCATTGTCAACAGAAACAACAGACTCATCACTGGAGGAGAAAATCACCTCATCCGTGGTATCCGCAGGTTCCAGTGTGAAATCCAACTTAGCATTACCATTCAGCTCACTGATAGTCAAATTGTTGACGCCCAGAACGATGTCGGTGCAGGGGATCTCCAGCACAGTAGGCTGTGTGGGTTCCGTAGTAGGTTCTGTTGTCGGCTGGGTGGTGGGCGCAGTGGTAAAGCTGGTAGTAGGTTCATTGCTGTCGCTGAAAAAGCTGAAATCAAAGTACTTAACTGCAATGTAGCCCGCCACGGCAATAATCGCCAGCAGAAGCAAAATCACAATGACAATCAGCACGACGCTGGAGCCCTGCTCCTCTTCTTCCTCATCATGTTCCGAAACCTTAGCTTCCATTTTGGATTCCTTAGGCTCGGAAGTTTTCTTGGGAGCAGCGGGCACCTGCGCACCTTTCAGGCGCTTACGAACATTGGATTTAGAAAACCTACCGCCCTTAACATATGTATAGGCCGGCTTATCCTCGTTAGAAACTGTAGTACCGGCTGCTCTTTGGGTACAACCGCAGATGGGGCATTGTGCCGCAGTTTCCGGATAATCAGTGCCACAAATGTCACAAATTACCTTGTTCATACTTAACCTCCATTCCGGCATGTGGTCGCATGCCTGAGTTTGACCACATTATACCATCCTTTTCCGAAGAAAACAACCTCCAAGAATAAGAATTTACAAAAAATTATTGTAAACCTTTGCAACAAATTGTAGGTAACAGCTCCTGCTCATCGACATCAGAGGAAGAAAAAACCACTTTCGTCTTATGGCTTTGGGTTGCATACATATGCCCCAGCTTTCTGCTTGCGCCGACATGTTTTTTTCCGAAAATCAAGCAGAAAGCAGTTGCAATTTCCGGGGATTTCATTTATGATATACGGAGTTAACATAAGGAGGCGATGGAATTGTCAGAACCAAAGCTGATATCTCCCCTGCTGGACGGTTTTCTGATCGGCGAGCCCATCAGCGAGCATCACGGCGTGAGTTGCTATCCGGCCATGCGGGAAAATACTGACGAACGATATATTGTTAAGGTTATCTCCATCCCTGCATCCCAAGTTCAGTTGGATGCCCTGCTGCTTTCCGGCGCTTATCGTGACCAAGAGGAAGCTCGGGCTTACTTTGAAGAATTGGCGCAGGGTGTTATCGATGAGATAAACGCACTGGCTAAGCTGCATACTCTGGAAGGCTTTATGCCTTATACAGCCCACCAAGTTGTCCCCATGGAGGAAGGTATCGGTTACCAGGTCTACATGCTCAGCCCCTATAAGCGCAGTTTGGAGCGCCAGCTTACCATTGAGCCGCTGACCCATTTGGCAGCCGTAAATTTGGGTTTGGATCTTT
The DNA here is from genome assembly GCA_045654265.1 of Faecousia sp. Lineage (GTDB taxonomy): Bacteria > Bacillota > Clostridia > Oscillospirales > Oscillospiraceae > Faecousia. The sequence goes on along the minus strand of JAZONA010000033.1, from coordinate 21,767 downwards.
GCGCTGCGCTGGCTGCCTGCCGCCGTGCAGGCTTCTTATATCTGGACCTGAAGCCGGGAAATATCTTCCTTGCCGAAAACAAAGGTAGCTGCATCGGTGATCTGGGCTTTCTGCCTATGGGCTCTCTAAAGTATGCCTCCTTGCCGGATAAGTACCGCAGCCGTTATACAGCCCCAGAAGTATCCGATGCCTTTGCGCCTCTCAGCGACACCATGGATATTTACGCCTTGGGTCTGGTGCTGTACCAGATTTACAACAATGGACAGCTCCCCTTTGATGGTGAGGTTCCCACGCAGCCTTTCGCGCCGCCCATGTATGCCGATTATGAGATGGCGGAAGTCATTTTGAAAGCCTGCGCGCTGGATCCCGCCGAACGTTGGCAGGATCCTGCACAGATGGGGCAGGCGCTGGTTAACTATATGCAGCGCAATGATGTGAATGACGTTCCCATCGTGCCGCCCCCGGTGGAAATCCCGGAGCCGGAAGAAGATGCGGTGGAGGAATTCCTCTCCGAAGATGAAAACGAGGCCGCCATGGCCGCACTTCTGGAAGAGTTGGAGGAAGAAACACCGCCTGAAGAGTCTGCCCCGGTGGTAGTCCCCCCCGAGGAAGATCTTTCCTTCTTAGACGCCGAGGACGAAACCGTTCCCACAGAGGAAAATGTAGCCGATCTGGAGGAAGCACCCGTCACTGAAGAAGTTGCAGAAATGCTTGCTCAGGTTGATGAATTGGTAGCTCATGAACTTCCTGAGCCGCCCGTAGCTCCGGAACCCATCGACATTCCTTTCCCTGCTCCCATCGTTGCAGAAGTTGGGGAGGAAGCCGAAGCCGAAGTGGAAACAAAATCCGAAGATACGCAGGAACCCACAGAAGAATCCACTGAGGAAGGTTCCGAAGAAATCCCCAGCCAGCCCTCCCAGGAAGAATCCGAAGATGAAGATTTGTCCGTAGCGGGAATCCCCTCTGATCAGCGGTATTCTCCAAAACCGGAGTCGCGCTTTAACGCCAAGCCCTTGATCATCATTCTGATCATTTTGGCGCTGCTGGCTGGTGCCGCTGCCGCTGGATACTACTATTATAAGCACATTTATCTGCAGTCTATCGACACCCTGCAAATCACCGGTACTGTGGATGAACTTACGGTATCCGTCGTATCCGAGGCAGATGAAATGTTGTTGACTGTTATCTGCACGGACACCTATGGTAATACGCGCAAAACTGCCGTCATCGGCGGTAAGGCTGTTTTCTCCGGTTTAAATCCCAGTACCCAGTACAAAATCACTATGGAAATCTCCGGATTCCATAAGCTCACCGGTAGTACTACCGGTACTTTCGTCACCGGTATGGAAACAAAGATCCTTGGTTTCTACGGTGTAATGGGACCTGAGGATGGTTCTGTGGTGTTGAACTTTAATACCACCGGTCCCACTTCAGATACCTGGACAGTTACATATACCGATGGCAAGACTACGGAGTCCCAGGATTTCTCTGGCAACAGCGTTACCATTACCGGCCTGAAGATTGGTGTAAAATACCACTTCACCCTCACCACAGAGGAAGAACTGTTCATCACGGGTACCACCGAGTTGGATTATATTGCACAGCAGTTGGTCATTGCGGAGGATTTGAAGATTGACGCCTGCGGCAACGGAAAGTTGCATGCAGTTTGGGCGCTGCCCGAAGGTACCCTTACGGAAAGTTGGACGGTTCGTTGCTTCAACGATGCCGGTTACGACGAAACCATTGTCACCAAAGATCTGGAAGCTACCTTTGAAAATCTGGATCATGCAACAGGCTACACCGTTACTGTCATGGCCGCTGGCATGAATCAACTGGCCACCGCTTCCGTCACAGCCAATCCTATCACCATCACACAGATTCAGACCGACATCAAAACCAGCGGTATCGTGGTAACTTGGGATTTTGAGGGTAATCCCCCACAAGAAGGTTGGGTCTTGAGCTACACGGTCAATGGCAGCTCCCCTCAGATTATCACTTGCACCGAAGCCAATGCAACACTGGAATATTATCACGGCTGCCATTATGCCATTGAGGTTCGTCCTCAGGATGATGTTACCTACTATTCTACCAACGCAACTCTGGACACGGACGAGGCGGAACCCTTCGACGCATATCGGATCAATTCCAATGAGATCGAGTTTTCCATGCTCTTGACTCCTGACGAAGAGGATTGGGATATGTGGGATCTTGATGATGATTCTTACCGTACCACCTTCAAGGTGGGCGAAAAGGCGTCTTTCCTGATGCAGTTGCATGATGGTCGGGAATACTCTGAGGATGAGATCGTTATCAACATTGTCATCTGGGACGCCAACGACATTCCCGTAAGCAAGAGCAGCCAAACAACCCGATGGAGCGACATGTGGAATCGGGCTTATGGTGAACTGAATGTGCCCAATATGCCTGTTTTGTCCGGCGCATACGTTATGGATATTTATTTCAACGACATGCTGGCAGGCACCCAGGAATTTACCATTGAATCTGCTACACCCCCGGAAGCCGTCGAATGACGGCTTCCTTTTTTCTTGCCTTTTTATCACCGCCGTGCTACTATCATTTCAGGAGGCGATTTTATGATTAACCGGCTATACGAAGAGCTATCTGCCTTACCTCAAATCGAGGCAATAGCTCTGGGCGGCTCCCGCAGCACCGATCATTATGACGAAAAATCCGATTACGACGTTTATCTCTACTGTACCGACCCGGTACCTGAAGAAATTCGCCAAGGAATCCTTTCCAAATATTGCTCCTATATGGAAATCGGTAACCATTTCTGGGAGTATGAGGACAACTGCGTACTCAATAACGGCATCGACATTGACATTCTTTACCGGGACTTGGATGATTTTTGTGCAGGTGTTGCCCGGGTCGTGGAAGATTTTCACCCCTGCAACGGCTATACCACCTGCATGTGGCACAATCTGCTCACCTGCAAAATTATTTGCGACAAGACCGGTCGGCTCACCGCTGCAAAGGAACGCTTTTCCGTTCCCTACCCTGATCCATTGCGATCCAACATCATCAAGCAAAACCGCCGGCTTCTCCACACCGCCATGCCTGCCTACCGGCTGCAAATCGAGAAAGCCGCCAACCGTGGAGATATAGTCAGCATCAGCCATCGCACCGCTGCTTTTATGGAATCCTACTTCGACATTCTTTTCGCTCTTAACCGCAAAACCCATCCCGGTGAAAAGCGACTGATTTCTCTGTGTCTGGAAAGCTGCCCGATTTTGCCGGCGGATTTTGAAGAAAATCTCAACCTGCTGTTCTCCCAGCTTTACGGCGATCCTGCAGTTACCGCTGCCAATTTGGAGCGCATCATCGACGAATTGGAGAAAATTTTGTAAAATGTCTTTTGGGGGCTTGCATTTCTCCACCAGTGGTGGTATAATGCGCTCAGTAACTGATTTGGAGGCTCATCATTCATGACCAACATCACCTTTGCCGCTAAGTTTTATAACTACTATTACTTTTTTAACCACAAAAGGTAATAGCGATTTGTGCTGCAAAGATTTTTATCAGTTGCTTTGATTTGTACTTCCAAAGCGCCGCACGAATCCATCGTGCGGCGCTATTTTTATTAGGAGATGTTTCTTATGATCGCAATTCTCAAGCATGATACCACCCCTGAACAGACACAGCATTTGATCGACTGGCTTCGACGGATGAATCTGGATGTTCACATGTCCGAAGGTCAGGAAGTCACGGTTCTGGGTCTTATCGGTGATACCAGCCGAGTGGACATGGAACTGCTGAGCAGTCTGGAAATGGTGGAGTCCGTCAAGCGAGTGTCCGAACCCTTCAAGCAGGCAAACCGGAAATTCCATCCTAACGACACTGTTGTGCAGGTCGGCGATGTCAAAATCGGTGGCGGCAATTTTGCTATGATGGCAGGCCCCTGCAGCGTGGAATCTGAGGATCAGATCATTGAAGTGGCCAAAGCTGTCAAGGCTGCCGGTGCCAACATTCTCCGTGGCGGTGCATTCAAGCCCCGCACCTCTCCTTACGCCTTCCAGGGCATGAAGGGCGAAGGCATCGAGCTTCTGCTGAAAGCGCGTGCTGAAACCGGTCTGCCCATTGTCACCGAAATTATGAATATCAGCACCCTGGATCTATTTGCAGATGTGGACATCATTCAGGTTGGGGCCAGAAATATGCAGAATTTCGATCTACTGAAAGAGCTGGGCAAGACCCAGAAGCCGATTCTACTGAAGCGTGGTCTTGCCAACACCCTGCAGGAGCTTTTGATGAGCGCAGAGTATATTATGAGCGAGGGTAATGAGAATGTGATGCTCTGCGAGCGGGGCATCCGCACCTTTGAAACCTACACTCGCAACACATTGGATCTGTCCGCCGTTTCTGTGCTGCATGAGCTGAGCCACCTGCCGGTGATCGTGGATCCCAGTCATGCCACCGGCAAAGCAAAACTGGTTCCTCCCATGGCAATCGCTGCCACAGCTGCCGGTACTGACGGACTGATCATCGAGGTTCACAACGATCCTGCCCACGCCCTTTGTGATGGCGCCCAGTCCCTGACTCCGGCACAATTCCTGGAGCTTACCGGACGCATCGGCAAGATCCGGGAGGCGATCTTATGACCGTTGGTATCTTGGGTCTTGGTCTCATCGGCGGTTCCCTCGCCCGAGCCTACGCCATGGAGGGGCATCGAGTTCTGTGCCATGATAAAGACGAAGCTATGCTGGCCTTTGCCATGCTGGCAGGAGCCGTAGATGCTCCCCTAAACGCAGAAAACACCCGTGAATGTGACCTGATCCTTCTTGCTATTTATCCGGAAGGCTGCGCCAATTGGCTGGAAGAAAACGCCCCCTATATCGCCCCCACTGCCCTTGTTATGGACTGCTGTGGCGTAAAGCAGGAAATCTGCCAGCAGGCCTTCCCTCTTGCAGAAAAATACGGTTTTACCTTCATCGGCGGCCACCCCATGGCAGGCACCCATTTTTCCGGCTTCAAGTACAGTCGGGCCAATCTGTTTGAAGGTGCGCCTATGGTGCTTGTTCCTCCCAGATTTGACGATCCCGACCTGCTTGACCGGGCAAAAAACGCACTGGTCCCTTGCCGTTTTGGTGCTTTTTCCGTAACCACAGCCCAAGAGCACGACCGGATGATCGCTTTTACTTCCCAGATGCCCCACATCATCAGCAACGCATTTATCAAATCCCCCACAGCCCTATCCCACAAGGGATTCTCCGCCGGCAGTTACAAGGATCTGACCCGGGTGGCATGGCTGAATGCGCCTATGTGGGCTGAGCTGTTTCTGGAAAACAAAGACAATACCCTGGCCGAGCTGGATACGCTGATTGCCAGCCTGAATGAATACCGCCAAGCCATCGCCGGCAACGATTTATCCCGTTTGACCGCTCTTTTAGAAGATGGCAAACGGCGCAAAGAAGAGGTAGACGGATGAAAACCATTGAAGTTTCCACATCAAAAAACTACCAAATCCATATTGGAAGCGGCTTGCTCCCCACGCTGGGACAGCAGGTAAAATCTGTGTGTGATGCTTCCAAAGTCGCTATCGTCAGCGATTCCAACGTATTCCCTCTCTATGGACAAACAGCCTGCGACAGCCTGCGCTCCGTTGGCTTGGAAGTTGTTGAATTCGTATTCCCTGCCGGTGAAGCCAGCAAAAACGGCGTAACTTATCTGCAATTGCTGAACTTTTTGGCAGAAAACAAGTTGACCCGCTCCGATTGTCTGATCGCCCTTGGCGGTGGTGTTGTGGGTGATCTGACCGGCTTTGCCGCCGCAACCTACCTGCGGGGTATCTCCTATATGCAGGTTCCCACTACCCTACTGGCAGCTGTAGATTCCTCCGTTGGCGGCAAAACTGCCATTGATTTGGATGCCGGTAAAAACCTCTGCGGTGCCTTCTGGCAGCCCAGTCTTGTTCTATGTGACATTGATACCCTGAGTACCCTTCCCGATGATGTATTTCGCGCAGGCTGTGCTGAGGTGATCAAGTACGGTGTGCTTTACGATTCCCAATTATTCGATCATCTTACCCAAATGGGACTGTGCTTTGACCGGGAAGCGGTCATCACCCGGTGCGTGGAACTGAAGCGAAATGTGGTTCAGGAGGATGAATTCGACACCGGTGCCCGGATGAAATTGAATCTGGGGCACACAATCGGTCATGCAGTGGAAGCGCAAAGCAACTTCACCATCTCCCACGGCGAAGCAGTGGCTATCGGTATGTCCATTGTCGCTAAAGCAGCAGGATGCGCCTGCGCTGAGAAAATAATCACCACTATCCGCAAGTTTGGCTTGCCCACGACCACAGAATTCACCGCAGAATCCCTTTGTGATGTGGCGCTGTCCGATAAAAAACGCTTTGGCGATACCATGAACCTAATCATCCCCACCCGGATAGGCGATTGCTGTTTGCAGGCTTTGCCGGTGGAGGAGCTAAAATCCTTTATAGAAGCTGGTCTATGATATGGAAATTACCATTACCCCCGGTAAATTAACCGGACATGTCAGTGCCATCCCCTCAAAATCCCAGGCGCACCGTCTATTAATCTGCGCCGCATTTGCAGATGCCCCCACCGAGCTGATTTGCCCTGAATCCAATCAGGACATCGAAGCCACCGCAGACTGCCTGCGTTCTCTGGGTTCTGTTATCATCCGAACCGAATCGGGGTATCGCATTACACCAATATCCGTTCTACCAAAAACTGCTGTTCTAAATTGCTGTGAAAGCGGCTCAACCCTTCGGTTTATGCTTCCCATCATAGGTGCTTTGGGTGTGGATGCCACCTTTCTCATGGAAGGCAGACTCCCGGAACGACCGTTATCCCCTCTTTGGGAAGAAATGGAGCGCATAGGTTGCCAATTAAATCGCCCTTCCGCAAGCACATTGCATTGCACCGGGCAGCTAAGATCTGGCGAATATATCATTGACGGCGGTGTATCCAGCCAATTCATCACCGGTCTGCTGTTTGCGGCTACACAGATGGAAGGCGACAGCAGCATAACCATCACCGGCAAGCTGGAATCCCAGCCCTATGTGACTATGACGCAGCAGGCCCTGTCTATTTTTGACGTAGATACAGAAAATTTCACTATAAAAGGCTCTCAGAATTTCCACTCTCCCGGACAAGTACACGTTGAGGGCGATTGGAGCAACGGCGCATTTTGGTTAGCCGCACAAGTACTGGGAAGTCCGCTTACCGTAGACAGTTTGGATTCCAATTCTGCACAAGGTGATCGGGCAGCAGCGCAGCTACTGCCTCGCTTGCGCCATGAAAATTGCACCATTGATGCATCGGATATACCTGACTTGGTGCCCATTATGGCGGTGGTTGCCGCCGCATCTCAGGGTGCTGTATTTAAAAATATCCAGCGTCTGCGTCTAAAGGAAACGGATCGGGTGGCAACTGTTTGCGCAATGCTAAATGCATTGGGTGCAGCAACCCATGCAACCGAGGACACCCTGACCGTATTTCCCGCTCCTTTCCACAGCTGCGTCATCAACGCCGCCAACGACCACCGTATCGCCATGTCTGCGGCCATAGCCGCTACCATCGCATCCGGCCCGGTAACCATACTGGGTGCAGAATGTGTAAACAAATCCTATCCCGGTTTTTGGGAAGAATACCGCCATTTAGGAGGTAATTATGCGTAATTCATTTGGTGAAACTTTACATTTATCCATTTTCGGAGAATCCCACGGCCCCGCTGTCGGAATGACCCTAGAAGGGATTCCTGCCGGATTGCCCGTGGATCAGAAGGCCCTGCAAGCATTTATGCGCCGTCGTGCACCTGGACAGAACGCCTGGTCTACCCCCAGAAAGGAAGCTGACATCCCGGAATTCCAGTCCGGTCTTTTGAATGGCCTCACAACCGGTGCGCCCATTTCCGCCCTCATCCAAAACACCAACACCCGATCCGGCGACTACGAAAATCTCAAGGTCTGCCCCCGTCCCGGTCACGCGGATTTTGCCGCACAGATCAAATACAGCGGTCATCAGGACGTGGCAGGCGGTGGTCGATTCTCCGGACGACTCACTGCGCCTTTGTGCGTTGCCGGCGGACTTTGCAAGCAATGGCTGGCATCTATGGGCATACATATCGCCGCACATATTGCATCTATCGCCCAAGCTCGTGACGATTCTTTTAATGCTGTCAATCCTGAACTCACCTCTGTCTTGGAAGATTTTCCCGTATTAAATCAAGACGTGGGAGAGGCCATGAAGTGGATCATTTCCGAAGCTCATAAAGAGGGCGACAGCGTTGGTGGCACTGTGGAGTGCGCCGTAATCGGTGTTCCTGCAGGTCTGGGCGGGCCACTGTTTGAAGGTATCGAAGGTCACCTTGCGCAAATTCTTTATGGAATTCCTGCAGTTAAATCCCTGGCATTCGGTGAAATTCTTCCTTACGGAAGTCAAAATAACGATCCTTTTACCGTAGAAAACGGCAAAATTCGCACCACAACTAACCACGCCGGCGGAATTTTAGGTGGCATCACCAATGGTATGCCATTAATCTTCACTGTAGGCTTCAAGCCTACCCCCTCTATTGCAAAGCCGCAGCAAACCGTAAATCTACTGACCAAGGAAATTACAACCTTACAAATCAAAGGCCGGCACGACCCTTGTATCGTCCCCCGGGCAGTGCCGGTGGTAGAAGCAGCAGCCGCGATTGCTATTTATGATTTGATTCTTTCCGGGAGGAATTAATATGGATCTTTCTCAAATTCGCCCCCAAATCGATCAAATTGACGCCCAACTTGTTGATCTTTTTACACAGCGGATGAAATTGTCCGCCCAGGTTGCGTCATACAAAAAGGAGCATAATCTCCCCATTTTGGTACCTGCACGAGAACGGGAAATTCTTGCAAAGGTAGCCGAGCAGGCTGGCCCTGAGATGGGCGGCTATGCCAGAGTTCTATACTCCCTTCTGTTTGAGCTGAGCCGGGGCTACCAAAGTAAATGCAATCTAACCCACACCCAGCTTCACGGTCAAATCATGGAAGCCATTGATTCCACCCCCAAGCTCTTCCCCCAGAATCCTATGGTAGCATGTCAGGGTGTAGAAGGTGCATATGCACAAATTGCTTGTGAAAAGATCTTTAAAAGTCCTTTTATCATGTATTTCAAGAACTTTGAAGGAGTTTTTACAGCCATCGAGCAGGGCTTGTGTCAGTACGGTATTCTGCCCATCGAAAACTCCACTGCAGGCTCTGTGAACAAGGTATATGACCTGATGATCAAGCACAATTTCTCCATCGTCCGCACCTTCCGCATGAAGGTCGACCACAATCTGCTGGCAAGCCGTGGTGCAAAACTTTCGGACATCAAGGAGATATACTCCCACGAGCAGGCAATCAGCCAGTGCAGCGGATTCTTGAGTACCCTTTCCGGCGTGAAAGTGATCCCCGTAGAGAACACTGCCGTAGCGGCAAAGATGGTAGCAGAATCCGGACGCACCGACTGTGCAGCACTCAGCAGTCGCGGTTGCGCAGAGCTTTACAGTCTTACTTGTCTGGCAGCTTCCGTGCAGGACAAAGGAAACAATCACACCCGTTTCATCTGCATCAGCAAGGATCTGCAAGTCTATCCCGGCTCCGATAAGACCAGCATCATGATGGTACTGCCCCACCGTCCCGGCTCTCTGTATCGGGTGCTGGCACGGCTTTACACCCTTGGTATCAATGTGACCAAGCTGGAATCTCGCCCGATTCCCGATCGGGAGTTTGAATTCATGTTCTATTTTGACTTGGAAACCTCCATTTACTCCGAAGAATTTGTGCAGCTCATGTGTGAACTGGACGATCTGTGCGAGGAGTTCAAGTATCTGGGCAGTTACAGCGAGGTTGTATGATGAAATGCGGTTTGCTTGGCGAAAAGCTGGGGCACAGCTACTCGCCTCAGATTCATTGCGTCTTAGCTGATTACAGCTATAGCCTTTACGAAGTAGAAAAGACAAATCTGGAAAACTTTCTGAAAACAGCAGATTTTTCCGGAATCAACGTGACGATTCCCTACAAAAAGGCAGTAATTCCATACTTATCCGAACTTTCCCCCATCGCCGAGAAACTAGGGTCCGTGAACACAATTGTACGCAAAGAGGATGGTCGGCTGATTGGTCATAACACCGATTACTTTGGTTTTAAAACGATGGTGATCCGCAGTGGCATCGATCCCCGTGGCAAAAAAGCACTGGTGCTGGGCAGCGGTGGTGCATCCAACACCGTAGTTGCGGTTCTGGAGGAAATGGGCGCCCATGTAGTGGTCATTTCCAGAACCGGCGAAAACAACTACAATAACCTGCATTTGCACCTGGATGCAGTAATCCTGGTCAACACCACCCCGGTGGGTATGTATCCGAATGTGGGGATTTCTCCGGTCGATCTGTCCGTCTTCCCTCATTTGGAATGTGTGCTGGACATTATTTTCAATCCAGCCCGGACGCAGCTTCTGCTGGATGCAGAAAAAAGGGGCATTCCCACCATGAATGGTCTGCTGATGCTGGTAGCTCAGGCAAAAGAAAGTGCTGAGTGGTTTACCGGCTCAGGAATCAACGACAGCAAAATCGATGCCATTTACCGCAAATTGCAGGCGGAAACAGAAAATATTATTCTGATCGGCATGCCTGGATGCGGAAAATCCACCATTGGTAAATTATTGGCCGATGTATTAAACCGTCCCTTTGTGGACGCTGATACCAAAATCGAAGAAGCAGCCGGCATGGACATTCCCAGCATTTTCACAAATTTGGGCGAGGCGCGATTTCGGGAAATGGAAACAGAAGTGCTTCACGAATTAGGGAAAGACTCCGGTCAGATCATCGCCACCGGCGGTGGATGCGTCACCCGTAATATCAACTACAACGCTTTACACCAAAACGGCAAGATAATATGGATACGCAGAAATGTCGATACCCTACCCACAGATGGACGTCCCCTATCTCAGTCCAACAATCTGCGCACACTATACAATCAGCGAAAACCCATGTACGAAGCCTTTTCTGATTTCGCCATTGAAAATGACGGCACACCGGCAGAAACCATTGCCAAGATACTCTCTTTAATGGAGGAAAGCCTATGAAAATTCTTGTGATCAACGGCCCGAATATCAATATGCTGGGCACCCGGGAACCGAAAATTTACGGCAGGCAGACCTTTGCAGACCTGCTTGCACTGTTGGAGCAAACTGCATTGGAAGAAGGCGTTGCTGTAGAGCAGTTTCAATCCAATCACGAAGGGGCCCTTGTGGACAAAATCCAGGAGGCTTATGGGGTTTTTGACGGCATTGTCATCAACCCCGCCGCCTATACTCACACCAGCATCGCCATCCTGGATGCCTTGAAATCCGTGGGCATTCCCACAGTCGAGGTTCATATCTCCGATGTAGATGCCCGTGAGGATTTTCGGCAGATGTCCTATGCAGGCTTGGCATGCGTGAAAACCATCAAAGGGCAAGGACTGGACGGCTACAGGCAAGCAATACATTTTCTAAAAACAATATTGTAAAAAAGTTCCCGAAACATAAGTTTCGGGAACTTTTTTATCTTATTCAACAGATTTCAGCGCCTCTGCCATATTGATCTTTTCCAGCTTGAAATACAGCAAGAAATCCACAAACACAGCCGACAGCAGCGTCAGCAACACGCCTAAAATATACGAAGGAACGGACAATCTTGCCGTAAACCAGACCATATCAATCTTGATCTGACTCATGACGAAGCGCAGCAGCAAAATACCGCCACCGATGCCAATAACTGCGCCCATTGCGGTCAGCAAAAGATTTTCTTTGAACACATAAGCTGCAGTTTCCCGGGAATTGAATCCCAGGACCTTTATGGTAGCAATCTCACGGGCTCGCTCTGTAATACTGATATTGGTCAGGTTATACAGCACGATTATCGCCAGCAAACCAGCACAGACCACTACAGTGATCACCACCAAGTCCAGTGCCTTCAGCATAGCACCCACCTGATCCGCAACATCCTGACAGACCGTCACATTCATCACATAATTCTGCTCCGAAATTCGAGCAGCCGTCATATGCGCATCCTGCCCCTCCCGGACATTTACAAAAGCCATGGAGATCTTCGGCGCATATCCCCACTGATCCTGAATGGTTTCTGGACGAACAATCGCATAATTATGCACATGATTATCAAAAATCGCTCCAACTTTAACATGCAGTTCCTGCATATCAGAACTTCGAAGAACAACTGAATCTCCCTCACGAAGCCCTAATTTTTCTGCCACACCAATGGACAGATAGGTTTCACCAACACGGGGCATTCCAAGGTCATGATCGCCTTTATGCATGTCCACAAAATCCCTGAAACCATCATCGGCACTAATCATGTTAATATCCTGATTACCATTTTCGGTAACAAGCGTCACGCTGGACTGATGATAAAACAGAATCGTATCAGCCTGCTTTTTCAGTGCCTCCCGGAAATATTCTTGATCCTCCGGAAGTTGATTTTTGGAAAAATACACCTCAATATCCTGCTTAGTGACCTCGTCATACTGCACTGCAACGATGTCCACAATAGAATCCCGCAGGCCAAAACCAGTCAAAAGCAGGGCTGTACAGCCACAAATTCCCACAAGCATCATCAACAACCGCTGACGATAACGGAACACATTTCGGAACATTACCTTATTTAAAAAGCCGATTTTATTCCAGAAAGGCAAATATTCTAGAAGTATTTTCTTGCCCGGAGTCGGTGCTTTGGGGCGAATCAGCTCCGCAGGCACTTCCTTTAGCTCTCTGCGGCAGCAATACCATGTCACCAGCATAGAAACCAACGTATACGCAGCAACAACGATCAGGCACAGCGGCCAATTGATACCAAGCACAAGCTTTGGGGTCAGGTTCAAAATTAGGCCATAGGCTTTCCATAAAATCAACGGAAACACAATACTGCCAACCAACACGCCCATACCGCAACCAATAACAGCAGCAGAGCCGGTGTACCACATATACTTGCCGATAATCGCACCGTTTTTATATCCCAATGCTTTCATGACACCGATCTGGGTACGCTCGTCATCCACCATGCGACCGAGAGTCGTAATGCAAACCAGTGCCGCTACCAGCAGGAAGAACGCAGGAAACACCCTGGATACACCTGCCACAATATCTGAATTGTTATTCACCGCAAGGTATCCCGGATTGGTATTCCGATCCAGCAGATACACCTCCGGATCGGTCATGGAATCCAACTCACTTCGGGCATCGTCCAGCTTTTTCTTGGCATCCAGAAGCTCTGCTTCAGCCTTGGCAAACTCCGCCTCAGCATCTGCTTTCCCTTGCTTATACTCCGCAAAACCGGCATCCAATTCTGCCTGGGCTGCTTCCAATTCGCTGCGCCCCTCTGCCAGTTCCTGCTTTTTGGCATCCAGCTCTTCTTGCCCTGCCTCCCATTGGATCTGCGCAGATTCCAGCTCTGCCTCAGCGGCGGCAAATTGATTTTCTACCTGGAGCTGACTGCTTTCCAGTTCCCGCATGCCATCCTCAATTTTCCCAAGACCGTCAGTCAATTCTTGCTCCGTAGCCAGCAGGTCCGCTTTTTGACTCGTTAACTCCGAAAGCTGTGTTTTGCAATTCTCTTGGGTTTGCAGAAGTTCCTCCTTTTGTGCGGAGTATTCTGCAATCTGAGCCTTTTGAGAAGCCAGGCGCTCCTCTAATTGAGCAATATAAGCTGGGGAGCCGCCCGGAATTTGCTTCACCACATCCAAAAGTTGCTTAGTCAGATTCATGGCAGGCTGCGCAAGGCCAAGTAGCAAATCAATTTGACTGATGCCGGATTCAATTTCCGTTAAGCCTTTTTCCAGTTGTGCAATTCCATCATCGATTTGCCCCAGTCCGTCCTGAATCTGATGCAGGCCATCCGTAGCTGCCTTGTAGTTTTTCATCAGCTCCGACTGTGCTTCCGCCAGCTGGGCGTACGCCTTTGCCTTCTCGTCCGCCAGTTCCTGACGAGATTTCGCAAGCATCGCAGCTGTATCATCCAGGGTCTTCTGTGCATCGGCAATCTGCGCTTCACCATCCAGAATTGTTTGCCAGTTCTTGTCGATCTCAGCCTGGCCATCCTGAATTTCTTTCAGGGCAGATTCCAGCTTATCAAAAGCCTCCTGCTTGGCGGATTCATACTCTGCAAGCCCGTCCTCATACTCCTTTAGGCCGTCTGCGTACTGCTTTTCCCCATCTGTTTTCAGGAAATTGTACCGATCTTGGGCAACCACCTGTACATCAGGCTTCAAGCGGTCCGACATGGCTTCCATCGCATCTGTAAACGCCTGAGAATAATTTTCAAACTGGCCCTCTATGGTCAGACCAATTTCTGTGTAGTAATCCACACAGAACGCCTCCTCCGGAATGTACACATAGCTGGCAAGGCTTCCGTTACCAAGCGACGTAGTACCCCGGGACATATCCATGTACAGCGGCGTGCTGACGTAGCCAACCACAGTAAACTCCCGGACATTCAGGCTATCCAGGGTATCCTGCTCATTGGTGTCGGCAATGCGCAATATATCTCCCAAAACCGAATCGTCTACATGATGACCATCCACCAAACACTCATCCGCACTTTGGGGCATACGTCCACCCAAAAGGTGTACCTTGTTGATCCGCTCCGGGATTGCGTGGAACCGATATACAGATTCCTCTTCCTTCTTCCCGGCTATGGCGATCACGTCCAGAGATATTCCGCCTTCCGCATCCTGAACCCCATCCATAGCGGCAATTTTCGACACATCATCTTTTGACCAGCCATAGGTGCTGAGCAGGCGCAGGTCAAACATATTCTGTTCATCGGTGTATTTCTGGGCAGTTGCCAGCATATCCGATTTTGTGGTGTTTAGACCCACAAACATACCTGCGCCCAAAGCGATAATCGCTACAATCGCAATATACCGCCCGAGGGATCTGACAATGGTGCGCCAGGTATTTTTACCCATTGCGTTTTTCATTACCACTCGATCTCCGATACATCCTGAGGTTTTTCATTGATGGTCACTGAGTCCACCGTTCCGTTTTTTACCCGAATCACCCGGTCGGCCATCGCCGTCAGGGCGCTGTTGTGGGTAATGATGACCACAGTCATTCCGGTTTTGCGACCGGTGTCCTGTAAAAGCTTCAAAATAGCCTTACCGGTCTGATAATCCAATGCACCGGTAGGCTCATCGCACAGCAGCAGCTTGGGATTCTTCGCCAAAGCACGGGCGATGGCCACCCGCTGCTGCTCACCACCGGAAAGCTGACTGGGGAAGTTTTTCATGCGGTTCTCCAAACCCACATTCTTCAAAACCTGCTGGGCATCCAGGGGTTCCTTGCAAATCTGGTTGGCCAGTTCCACATTTTCCAATGCGGTAAGGTTGCCTACAAGATTGTAAAACTGGAACACAAAGCCCACAGCGTTGCGCCGGTAGTTAGTGAGCTGACGCTTATTCAAGGCGGAAATCTCCTGCCCATCCAGCCAGACCTTGCCTTTGGTCAGGGTGTCCATGCCGCCGAGAATATTCAAAAGGGTGGTCTTACCGGCACCGGAAGGGCCAACGATGACCACCAGCTCCCCCTTTTCCACAGAAAAAGAAGCATCGTGGAGAGCATGGATAGACACCTCGCCCATCTTATAGGTCTTGCCCACATTTTCAAATTCTACAAAAGCCATGGTTTGCACCCCATTATGTCGTAATTTATACTATTGTAGCATAAAAACAAAGAATTGTCGAAAACTTTTTGTAAAAAAACAGCCCGGAAATCCGGGCTGTTTTACTCACTTTTTCTTAAAAACCAGCAACTTACTGGCGATATAGTTAAGGATGATGTTTGCGATACTAGTGATGATTTTCATTAAGGTAAAATTCCAACCGAGGATATCGACAGTAAGGGAGATTGCCAGCGTGACCAGCACACCGGAAACCACACGGCTACCGAGGAATTTGCCGAATTCCGGAGCTACCACCTTCAGCGACCAATCATGACTGCCGAACACAAAAGGCTTATTGGTCAGATAGGCGAAGATCACTGCCGCAGCCCATGCAATGATGGTGCTCACAGAGCCGGACAAATGGAACACATAGTGACACAGCTCCGACACCAGAAAATCCACAACTGTAGTCAATCCGCCGAAGAAAAGATATGCAAGTACATCATAATGTTTCTGTATAAATTTACGTAACTTATTCACTGTACAGCCTCTAAAATCAGTTCCAATGCCGCACGAATCGCAGCATTCCGTACATCCTCCCGGTCGCCGTAGAAGTGGAATTCCTTGGCCAAAGTCCGGTGTTTATCCGCGTAGCCGATGCACACAGTTCCCACAGTATGACCATAGTCATCACCACCGGGACCAGCCAAACCGGTGACGGACACGGCAATGTCCGTTTGCAACAAATTCCGCACACCGGAAGCCATACTACCTGCCACAGGCGCAGACACCGCGCCGTACTTATCCAGCACCGCCTGCTCCACACCGAGGCACTTATTTTTCACCCAGTCGGTGTAGCTGATCACGCCGCCCTTGTACACCTTGGAAGCACCGGGCACCGCCGTGATAGCAGCGCCAATACCGCCGCCGGTACAGCTTTCAGCTGTGGCGAGAGTCTTTCCCTCCAGGGCCTTCAGCACATCACAGCACAGGGTCATCATGGTACTTCACCGTAATCTTTTCCACGGATGCCAGCGCTTCCTGAATCAGGGCTTCCCGATCCAGATTCCGCTCAGCGTGGACAACCTGACCCAGAGTAGGCTTGGTCTTGGGATGCTTGGGGGTAAATACCGTACAGCAATCCTCATAAGGCAGGATGGAGGTATCCAGCGTGCCGATCTTCCGGGCGATGGTGACGATCTCCTCCTTATCCATGCCAACAAGGGGCATAAACACGGGAATATCCACCACAGCGCCGGTAACGGTCATGGCTTCCATGGTCTGGGATGCCACCTGACCCAGATTTTCGCCGGTGATCAGAGCGCCACAGCCGTCCTGCTTGGCGATGCGCTGGGAAATTTCCATCATAAACCGGCGCATGATCAGGGTGAAAAACTCCTCCGGGCAATTGTCACGGATAGCTTCCTGTATCTGAGTGAAGGACACGATATTGACAGTCATGCGTCCCGCAAAGCGAGTAACCAGCCGTGCCAGTTCCAGCACCTTATCCTTGGCAAGCTGAGAAGTATAGGGGTAAGAGAAGAAGTGAACGCACTCGATCTCCACGCCACGCTTAGCAATCATATAGGCCGCCACGGGGGAATCGATGCCACCGGACAGCAGGCACATTGCCCGTCCGCCAACACCGGTAGGCAGGCCGCCTGCACCGGGTTCGGCAGGACCATGGACGTAGGCAGCCAGGTCACGAACCTCAACATAAACCGTATAATCCGGGTGATGCACGTCCACCTCCACGGTGGGATGCGCCTCTGCCAGACGGCCGCCGATTTCCTGGGAAATGGCAATGGAAGTCATGGGGAAACGCTTGTCGGAGCGCTTGGATTCCACCTTGAAGGACTTGGCACAGTCCAGATCGTCGCCCAGATACTCCTCAATGGCATTGAAAATAGAATCCAGATTCTTCTCGCAGGGACGGCAACGGCACAGACTGACCACACCGAAAATGGAGTGGCAGGCCTCCCATGCGCCCTCTACGTCAGCCTCTTCATCCATAGGCTGAACATAAACAGTAGACTGCATAATATACACGTCGAAATTGCCGTAGGGCTTCATACGACGGCGGACATTCTGCCGCAGTTTATTCTCAAACTGGCGCTTGTTTGCACCCTTCAGGACGATCTCGCCCAGCTTCATCAGAAAAATTTCATTCATCGCTTCTAAACTCCTTTATTACGCATCCTTGCCCAGATCTGTTTCCTTCACATCCGGGTGCAGATAGCGATCACGCTTCTTTTTATTTTTATATCGAATGGCCTTTTGGGGGCAACGATGGTAGCATCCCAAGCAGGCAACACAGCTATCTCCAAACTGAATCTTGCCATCTGTTAATTTAATATTCCCACTGGGACACACGCCAACACATTTACCGCAACGAACACAATCCTCAGATACAGAATAATCATTAGCAAGCAAGTGCCAATTGGCACTGTTTGTTTCAAACACCTGCCGTTTGGTCTTTTGTGATTTGGGAATATGGCGCTCCCCTTTCTGAATAGATGTGAGAATCACATCTACTCGCTTGGGAACAGTACGAAGCGCAAGCTTATTCAGCGCAGGCACTGTGGTAAAGGTTAAAGTGAAGTTTTCCACCATTTTTACCGTATAAACACCCTGAACATCCATTCCCGACTCCACACCGTATTCATAGGCTAGGCGGTCTGCGCCGCCCACCATGCCACCGTAGGTCAGGATCATGTACACCCTTCGCCCACGAAGCCGGGGAAGAATCTCCCTGACATGAGCAGGAATACCAAATGAATAAATGGGACTCACCAAAATGATTTGATCATATTCCGAACCATCCCCACTATAGCTGGGTATATACCGAATATGTCCACCAAGGCACTTTTGTGCCATTTGGGCAACGAACAAGCTGTTTCCGGTAGAGGAAAAATACAAAATTCCGTTCATAAGTCACCTACCGATTTCCCATATTTAGTGCTCGGTATTGGATGGCCTCAGCGATGTGATTGGGTTGCAGTTTGCCGCTTCCCTCCAAGTCGGCGATGGTTCTTGCCACACGCAGGATTCTGTCATAACTTCTGGCGGTGAGTCCCAAGGCATCAAAGGCCTGACGCATCAAATCGGAACACGCCTCATCCAGCATACAGAAGCGACGCATTTCGTCCGGGCCCATCCGGGCATTACACATGCCGCTATGCTCACCGAATCGGCGATTTTGCGCACGGCGTGCCTCATCCACCCGAGCTTTAATATCTGCAGAGGGTTCTGCCTCCGCTCGAGAACGCAAATCCTCAAACTGCACCGCAGGGACCTCCACCACAATATCGATTCTATCCAGCAGCGGGCCGGATATACGGCCACGGTAATTCTCCACCGCTTGCTCTGAACAATGGCATCGACCGGAAGCATCTCCGAACCAGCCGCATTTGCAGGGATTCATAGCGCAAACCATCATAAACTCCGAAGGGTACGTCACCGCTCCCGATACACGGGAGATTGTCACGGAGCCATCCTCCAAAGGTTGGCGCATCAAATCCAAGGTATCCTTACGGAACTCCGGCAATTCATCCAAGAATAGCACGCCCTTGTGCGCCATGGAAATTTCACCGGGTTTGGGATTGGTGCCACCACCAACCAGACCGGCATTGGAAATGGTATGGTGGGGCGAACGGAAGGGCCGGCGCATCACCAACGGTTCCTTGGGTTTCAACATACCCATGACAGAATAAATCTGGGTCACTTCCAGCGATTCATTCCAAGTCATATCCGGCAGAATCGACGGAATTCGCTTGCTGAGCATACTCTTACCAGAGCCAGGGGGGCCGATGAGCAGCACATTGTGGCTACCGGCAGCAGCAACCTCAAGGGCTCGCTTAACGTGCTCTTGACCCAGAACATCCTTGAAATCCAGCTCCATTTCGTTATTGCGGGTAGGAACCCAGATGGGTTCTTCGGGAAGCTGAATTTCACCGTTCAGACCTGCCGCCAACTCCCGAACAGTACGCACCGGGATGATGGCTGGGCCGTGAGCCAAAGTGGCCTCCGGGGCATTTTCCGCAGGAACATACAGCGTTTGAATACCGCTGCGCTTTGCGGCCAGTGCCATGGGCAGAACACCGGAAATAGGGCGAATTTCGCCGTCCAGACTCACCTCGCCCAAAAATGCGCTGTCCGCCCGGGGTCTGCGGATACCGCCGCAAGCGGCCATGATGCTCAGCAGAATGGGTAAATCATAATGGGTGCCGGCTTTCTTCAAATTCGCCGGTGCCAGATTCACGGTAATACGGCTGGTGGGAAAATGCAGGCCGGAATTCTTCGCCGCGGCACGGACACGTTCCCGTGCCTCCTTCACCGCAGCATCCGGCAGACCCACAATATCAAAACCCGGAAGACCGTTGGAAATATAACATTCCGCAATGACCACACTGCCACGGATACCGGTGATGCCCATAGTACGCACACTGCAAATCATGCTTTTCGCCCCTTTCCTCCCATTTTCTCACATCATACCTTATTTCAGTCTGAAAGGCAATCCTTTTTTATCCGATCAGGTCGATGAGATCAAGCAAACTGTCCGCTTTGGCGTACAGCATCGTCTGGGTTTTCTCATCCGGCTGATCCAAATCCGGCGCCATCACCGCACCGCAGCCTGCCCGATAGGCAGACATGATTCCTGCCGGGGAATCCTCCACCGCAAGACAATCCTCCGGGCGGACCTCCAGACATTGCGCCCCATAAAGGTAAATATCCGGCTCCGGCTTCCCTCTTTTTACCTGCTCGCCACTACACAGGCAGTCAAACCGCTCCAATATCCCGTGAGGACCCAGATACCGCTCCACCCGCTCAATGGGCGAGGATGTGGTAATGGCTCTGGGGATGCCCCGAGAATCCAAAAAATCCAGAATCTCCCGGATCCCGGGCTTCAAATCCACCCCATGTTCCGAGATATAAGCATCCATCAGCTCAATCCGCTTCTCCCGAAATTCCGCTCTGGAAACACCTTTGCCAAAATAACTTTCCAGCTGTGCCTGACCGGCGGTACTGCTCAAACTCCGCATTCCCAATGCCTGATCATAGCTCATGTTGTGCCCCAACGCAGCCGCTGCCTCACGCCAAAACCGGGCATACAGCTTCTCCGTATCTAGAACCACGCCGTCCATATCGAACAGCACCCCACGGACGTTCATCACCCGATATTCCTTGCCCTTACGCACCATTTTTCTCGCCGTCCTTTCAAATTTCCTACATTATATATGCCCTGAACACTTTTTGCAAGCCTCAACACCCTCCCCCGGCGGCTCCATTGGCGGCTTTTTGCGTTTTTTCCAAGAAAAGTGTGCCTTTGCGACTTTACAAACGCCACGGAAAGTGTTATGATATACGGGACGAAATTTGAATACTTTAGGAGGTATTTCATTTTGGCTAGAAAATTCAAAACTATGGACGGCAATACTGCTGCCGCCCACGTCAGCTACGCATTCACTGAAGTAGCCGGCATTTACCCCATCACCCCCTCCAGCCCCATGGCCGACAACGTTGACCAGAGGGCTGCCGCCGGTCGTAAGAACATCTTCGGCGACACCGTCAAGGTTGTCGAGATGCAGTCTGAGGCTGGTGCCGCCGGTACCGTTCACGGCTCTCTGGCCGCCGGTGCTCTGACCACCACCTACACCGCCTCTCAGGGCCTGCTGCTGATGATCCCCAACATGTACAAGATCGCCGGCGAGCTGCTGCCCAGCGTGTTCCACGTTTCTGCCCGTACCGTGGCTGCTCAGGCGCTGAACATCTTCGGTGATCACTCCGACGTGTACGCCTGCCGTCAGACCGGTTTCGCTATGCTGGCTGAGACCAACGTGCAGGAAGTTATGGACCTGGGCGCTGTTGCTCACCTGGCTTCCATCGAGGGCCGTGTTCCCTTCATCAACTTCTTCGACGGCTTCCGTACCTCTCACGAGATTCAGAAGGTCGCCATCTGGGACTACGAGGACCTGAAGGAAATGACCAACATGGAGGCTGTGGCTGAGTTCCGCAAGCACTCCCTGAACCCCGAGCGTCCCGCAATGCGTGGCTCTCACGAGAACGACGACATCTTCTTCCAGCACCGTGGGGCCTGCAACAAGTAC